>JAAEQP010000738.1 GCA_024231375.1 bacterium
CTCGGCTCTGGCGCGTAGTTCGCGATAAGCGGGGAACAGCCACCCATTGTTGCCCTAAGAAGGGCAATAATGGGACGCAAGAGCTTTGCAGTCCCCGTTTGTCGCTTCTGTTTTCGTGGGCACGCGACTTTTTCAACAGCTCCACAGTCCCGTCTGGCTTCGCTCGCTTGGTACAGTCCCTGATTTCGCTGAAGAGCATCTCGCGCCTCTGGATAGTTGCGCAGAGTAACGAGATTCTTCACTTCGTTCAGAATGGCGGGTAGGGGAGTCCCCGGGCATTGTCGCGGCTAGACAGCGCGCCTTGGATAGCTATGAACGAGCCACACGAAACGATGGATGGAACCGTGCTTTCGGCCCACGGCCTGGTGGTGGGTGTGGGCGGGGTACGTCTGCTCGAGGGGGTGACGTTGGATCTTGCGGCGGGCGGGTTGACCGGCGTACGTGGTCCGTCGGGCTGCGGTAAGACGATGCTGCTGAGGACGTTGGCGGGTCTGATAGACCCGGTGAGCGGCGTGGTGCGGTTTCGGGGCCGGGCGGCGGGCGTTGACGGTTGGCCAGGGTACCGGCGGCAGGTGGTGCTGGTGCAACAACAGCCTGTGATGCTGCGGGGCAGTATCCGAACGAACCTCGCACGACCGTTCGAATACGGGCACGTGGCGGAGACGTTCTCGGAGTCTCGGGCACGCGTATTGCTGGATCGTTTGCTGGTGGGCGGCGACCGGTTGGGCGAGGATGCCCGCATGCTTTCGGTGGGCGAGCAGCAGCGGGTGTCGCTGATTCGTGCGCTGTTGCTTGAGCCGTCTGTCTATGTGCTGGATGAGCCGACGAGCGCGTTGGACCCGGAATCCAGGGCGCAGGTGGAAGAGGTGATGTCGGAGGAGGTGTCGCGGAGGCCGTGCGCGGTGTTGGCGGTGACGCACGACGTGAGTCAGGGCGCGCGCTGGTGCCGGGATGCGATCGACGTGGGGCCATGGGTAGTGGACGTTCGCAGGGCGAACGCGCACGGAGCGAACGCGCACGGAACGAACGGCGCGGGTTCACGGGAGCCGGAGTGAGATGCCGGAGCAAGCAATCCCGTTAGACACAGTGGATCTGGCAGTAGCGGCCGTGCTGGTACTGGTGGCGGCGGGTGTCAGTCTGTCGTTGCGGCTGGGGCTGGAACGGCGGCTGGCGCTGGCGGCGGTGCGCACGGTGGTGCAGTTGCTGCTGATCGGGTATGTGCTGCGGACGGTGTTCGGACTGGACAGCGCGTTGGCGGTAGGTGGGGTGGTGCTGATTATGGTGGGTGCGGCGAGTCACGCGGCGGTGCGGCGGCCTACGCGAACGTACCGGGGAGCGACATGGCGGGCATTCGCGACGCTGACGTTCAGCGGCCTCCTGACGACGTTCGTGGTGACGAACGTGATCGTGGGGGTCGATCCATGGTACCGGGCGCGGTACGTGATCCCGTTGCTGGGGATGATTCTGGGCAACGGGCTAACGGGCATCTCGCTGTGTCTGGACCAGTTGCTGGAAACGCTTGATGATCGGCGGAACCAGATCGAAATGGAGCTTGCCCACGGGGCCACGCGTTGGGAAGCGGCGCGTGACGCGCTGTCGGATGCGGTGCGCAAGGGCATGATCCCAATCATCAATTCGATGATGGTAGTGGGGTTGGTATCGCTTCCGGGGATGATGACGGGCCAGATCCTGGCGGGGGCCAACCCGCTTGAAGCGGTGAAGTACCAGATTGTGGTGATGTTCATGATCGCGGCGGCCACGTCGCTGGGCTGCATCTTTGTGGCTCTGTTGACGTACCGGCGTTTGTTTAACGCGCGGCATCAACTCGAAACGCGGCTACTTGTGCATCGGCCTTGACGGATCTTGCGGCGACGGTTACCATGGACTCTGGATTCAACGGGGGGCGACGATGGCAGACCGGGATGTAACCGTCATTGTCCATTCGCGGCGCAGCGCAGACCTGCTGCCCGTCTCCCTGTCTCACCTTGAGATTCAAACCTTCCCTGCGGCCCGGTTCGAGATCCTCATCGTCGACCACAATCCTGGACAGGCCACGGAGCAGATCCTTACGCGGTATGCGGACGGTGCGCCGGTGTGGACGCGGCGAGTCGGGGTGGCGGGCATGGGGTTCGGCGAATCCTGCCGACTGGCTGTTGAGGAGGCGTCGGGCCGGTGGCTGGTGTTTCTGGCTGAGTCGCTGCTGGCAGGACCGCACCTGATCGAGTCGCACGTGCAGGCTCAGGAGAGTTCGGGGGGATCGAGCGCGGTTGTGGGCAGAATTCTGCTGCACCCTCAGACCCAGGCATCGGCGTTGAGTCAGTGCCATCCGTTGGATCCGCCCGCCCTGCTTCACGCCAACCAGCCGCTACGGTACCTGGACTGGCGCACGTGGAATCTCAGCCTGCCGCGGGCGGAACTGCTGGAGGCCGGTAGCTTCGACGGGTCGTTCGAACTGGACGGTCTCGGCGACGTTGAAGCGGCGTTTCGTCTTGAGCATGCGGGTGTGCGGGGTTTCTACAGCGAGGATGCATGCGCGTACGTTTGGCGTGCGGCGCAGTTGGCGCACGAACGCGCCCAGTGCTATGCGGACGGATACACGTTGCACACCTTGATGCAGAAGACCGAGTCGGACCTGATTCGCGAACGGTTCGCGCGCCGGCTGGGGCGTTGGGGGACGGCCAGGGACACGGCGCTGGCGCCGGTAGCCAATGTGATGTGCCGCGCCCTGGCCTCCGACACCAAGGCGTTCCGCGCGTTTCACAGAAGTGTGATGACGCGGTCGTTCGTGAGGGGCTACCGCGACGCGGAGAGTGGCCGCCCGTGGGTCATGCCCGAGTGAGGGACCGGTTCTACAACCGCAGAATGGGGATTCCGCGGGCTTCGGCGGCTTCAGCCACGTCGTGGCGGCAGGTGAGAAGAATCACCTGACCGGCGTTGCCGAGTGTTTCGAGCAGTCCGAGCGAACTCGCCAGCCCGTCGCCATCGCAGTGTGCGAAGGGGTCGTCCAGCAGATTGGGGACGCTCTCTCCGTTTGCGCCGAGCCACTGGACAAGGGCCAAGCGAATGGCCAGGCAGACCTGGTTGAGGACACCGGGGCCCAGGGGAGGGGTAGCGTCCGGAAGGCGTATCCGCAGGCCGTCTTCCAGGAGTACGTGTGTGTATGCGCCACGAGTCATGACGGCGAGGTATTCGCCTGCGAGCCGGGCAAGCTCCGGGGCCACGCTGGTGCGTTCCTCGCGCGCGACCTCCTCTATCACCGAAGCTGCGTATGAGGCGGCCTCCACATCGCGCTGGAGCCGGCCGGCCAACGCTCGTGCCTCGGCCAAGGCTTCGTCGATCTCGGCGAGGGGACGCAGTCCGTCCTGCTGGGCGTCGCACGCGGCCTTGAGCGCGCGCTCTTGTTCGACGGCGGCCTCGATCGCGCGCGCTACCGCCTCCAGTTCGATCCGGATTTCTGCTGCATCGCCGCCGGGACAGTCGGGAACGGGGCCGGCCTCAGCAGCAGCGCGTCTGAGGTCTTCGAGGTCCTGTCCGCCAAGGAGGGTCTCGATGCGCTCGCCTATGTCGGTGCGCAGCTTCCAGAACTCCTGATAGTCTTTGGCCTTCTCGGCCTGTTCTTGCCAAACTTCGAAGGATGTGGCGCCCGACGCTTCGAGCATGGCCGCCAACGCCGCTTCCTGATCGTGCAGGTCGTCGCGTTCGGCCACCATGCGTTCCTGGATGGTGGTGAGCCGCTCGTCGAGGGTGGCGACTCGGTCACGCCGCTCGCGCAGCTGGGCGACGCGGATACGGTAGGCGCGCAGGGCGCCTAGGGCGCTGGTGTGCCGCGACTCGTCGCGGAATCCAGCTTTGCGCATGAGGTTCCGCACGTCGAGCGAGAGGGAGACCTCCTCGCGTTCGAGGGCATCGAGTTGAGCTTTGGTCTGGGTGTATCGCGCCCGAATGCGGGTGGGCCGCTCGCGCGTGTCGGCAACGCGGCGTTTGGCGTCGCGGTACTCCTGGTACCGTGCGATGGCGCGGCTGGCGGCCTCCGCAACGTCCGCTTCCCCCTCGACCTTCACGCCGAGATGGGTGAAGGTGAGTCGAAGTTTCTGAAGAAGTTCGTCCGCTTGGGCCGCTTCCTCCCGGTATCGCTTCTCCTGATCTTCACGGTCCTTCGTGAGCCGGTCCAATTCGTCCCGGCCCTTGATGTAGCGGTCGTAGAGCGCTTCCAACTCGCGGACGGTTTCGAGTCCCGTCTCACGCATGACGGCTTCCATGGCGTCGCGCTGGGCCTTGTGCTGCTTTTCGAGGGCGGCGCGCTCGTCCTCGGTTCCGGCGATGGCGGTCTTCCGCCGCTTGATGCTGTGTCTGGAGAAGGTCCAGAACGCCAGGTGGTAGACGCCCATGGCGCCGGAGAGGGCGGCGGCCACGTAGAGGTAGGGGTTGAGGAAGTAGGCCATGGCGCCGAGGGCGGACATGAAGCAGAATCCCGTGAGGGTCAGAGCGATGCACTGGGGGATGGCGCGTGTGTCGTCGGCGATGGCGGTCTGGAGTTTCTCGACACGCGTGGTCAGGGCCGACCATTGTTCCTGGTAGAGGCGGGCCTGTTGTTCGTGATCCTGCGCTGCTTGGGGGAAGTTCTCGAACCGGGTGAAGGTGCGCTCGGGAGGGGCCACGTCGCCGGATAGCCGCTGGACCTCGTCGGACGTGCGGGCCAGGCTCTTCTGCTCGCGGTCGCGGGCGTCGGCCTGCAACCGGAAGGATGTGGCGAACTGGTTGATCCACTCCACCGGGTCGGGTCCCATCTGGCTGAAGTCGGGGAGACCGGTCAGGATCTCTTGGGCCTTGGCGTGGAGGGCCTCGGCTGCGATCCGGTCGCCTTCCAAGTCCTCCAGATGTTCGTGTAGCCGGTCGATGCTCTCCTCCAACTCGCGGAGCCGTTCCTCTGTGCCGTCGGGAACTTCGACGAGTTCGCATTGCGCTGCATCGCCCAGGCGTTCGCGCTCTTCGTCTGCCTGTCGTTGGAGATCGTCGTTCTCGCGCTCCGAGCGTTCGAGTTGGGAACGGGCTGTTGCCGCGGCGTTGGCGGTCCGCTGCACTTCGGGAGCCTGGTCCAGGGGAAACTCGCGGTAGGCGCTCAGACTGAAGCAGCGTTGGGTGAGATCGTCGCGCTCGGCCTTCAGACGATCCACCTCGCGGAGCCGGGATAGGAGGGAGGCGTTCTCGTTGTCGGCGAGGAGACCCTGCAACACTCCTTGGCGGGAACGCAGCCGGGCCAGTTCGCCGGTTGCGGCGGCGAGCCGCGCGTCCGTATCGTTGGCCGACTCGCGCCGGGTACGGGTCTGCTCCCGCTCGGCGGTGAGACCATCGATGCGAGTCAGAAGGTCTGACAGAGCATGGGGATCGCCGTTGCCGGGTGTGCCGCGGCCAATGGCCGCGAGCCATGCGTCCAGGCGACCCAAGGCATCGCCGGGGGCGGCCGAACCGGTGGGGGCCTGGGTCACGGCGACAAGGTGGGACGTGATCCGCGCGAGGGGGTCGTCGCCGCTCAGTTCGTCAAGCGCGAGGGGAGCGAAGGCGGCCACGTCGAGGAAGGTCTGCCTAGCGAAGCCGAGGTGCGCCTGGGCGGGCGCTGGCTCCCCGTTTGGCAGGGGCTGGAATTCGTGGGTGATGTCCCGGCCACTGGCAAGGTCGGTGACACGAAAAGTCTCGGTGGCGTGGCCGAAGGTGCGCTCCACATCGAATTCGCGGCCGTCGTCGAGTCGGTATCTCACAGCGCCCGCACAGTGATCGGGATGTTGCGAGGGGCGGGGTTGGTGGGACGGGTCGGATTTCTGGCCATACAACACGTCGCCGATGAACGTGCAGAGGGTGCTTGTGGTCTGCTCGTTGGGCCCAAGCATGACCTGGAGGCCGGGGCATAGATCAAGGGCACGGTCGGTGAAACAGCCGTAGCCATCGAGCCGTAACGTACAGATCCTCACTAGCTAGACGTCCTTCTCAACTGCGGGTATGGGCAGTTCGAGCCCCCGAAACGCGGCTTCGCCGATCTCGCGCGCCCGCCGCAGCAGATGGCTGCGGTCCGGGCCGGAGGTATCTCGAATCTCACTATCCAACCGGGACAGGAACGCGTTGAACGGGCCCGGACCGCGGGCCTGCGCCTCGTGCGGACGGGCGTCGCCAGACGCATCCGACAGGACGAGGTGTCCAAGGTTCTCCCCCAACGCTTGGCGGATGGTTTCGAGCCGCGGGCTCTCGCCTCCGCGAATGCCCGACAATAGCACGCGGGCGATGCGGACTGCACCCTCGACGTGCGGCAGGGCGCGAACGGCGTCGGCCAAGCCTCCTGCCTCGTCGACGGTTGAACCGTCGATGAGATGGTCTTCGAACACGATCCTTGAGCTGACCACGGGGTTCACGCGAACGTGGTCGCCGTCGATTTCGATCTCGAGGTAGTGGTGATGACCGGTCTGATCGAACCCGTGCCCCACCGGCGCACCACTGTACCATACGGCAGGGCTCTGGTCATGGGCGACGATCTGTGTTCGGTGTTGGCCCCCGAGAGCAACGAAGCGCAGGCCCTTGCGGGGGGCGTCTGTTGGGGTCGAGGACTCGCCGGACACGGGACACACGGCAAGGTGAATGCGGTCGTCTTGTGCAACCGCCAACCCGGACGGATCGGGTGTGGGCGTCTCCAGAGTGTCGAAGCCGAATCCGTGCACGGTCAGCGGCGCCGCCGGGGTGCAACGACTCTCCCACTGGGACCTGGAGAACAGGACGACGTTTCCGGGCCACGGTCTACTGAGATACGGGGATCCGGGCACGGCGGGATCGGCGCGTCCGGAGGCGATGAACACTGGGGTCTGCCCCAATTCCTCGAAGGCCTGACAGAGGAAGGAGATTGTGTCGGGCATGACGTAGTCCGCGGCGAACAGGCCGCCCGCCACGAGCACGGCGTCGGCAGGCCAGGTTCGAGCGCGAAGGGCGATCCGGCGGATCACGTCTCGGAGGTGGTTTCGGAGGCAGATTCCAATGTGGGGAGGCAACGCGACCGTCGCGTAACTGGCGTCCAGAAGGACGTCCGACGTGTGGATGATCCGCATGGGCACGACCAGGCTCCCGTCTCGACGTTGACCGAACAGATGATGCTATCATAATGGGTTGGGCGGCAATTTTCATGCCCCAAGGCATGGTAGGCGGTGTTGGGGACGGGACAAGCGCGGGATAATGGATTGACAGGCACCAGTGGTTGTGATAGGTTTCACAGGGGTTCGGAGGCGGTGTTTTCAGTAAGGGTGGGTGTGCCGTCTCCGGGCGCTGGTGGTGACGAAATCGGATTGGCAAGGAACAGGTGGTGGCCTAGGGGGCCGATGAGGCGTCCGGGGGCCGGGGATTGCCTGCTTCAAGCAGTATTCGCACGGGGTCCCTCAAGCCAGACCAAAGGAGGACAATCCCTATGCGGAAGGTGATCACGGTTGCTGTGGCGATTGCGCTCGTCGGTGCAGCGATGCCGGCGATGGCGGAACTGCAAAGCGTACAGGTGGGTGGTGAAGTCTGCATCCGCGGCAACTATGTGCGGAACACGGTTGTGACTCCGCCTCCGCTGGAACTGCGTATGCCGGCTTCTCTGTTGCCGAGACGTGCCATTGGCGACATGGCGAGTTTCGTAGGGTCCGGCTTCAACCCGGCGGCGGTTCGAAATGGCGGCGCCGGCATTCTCAGCCCGGTGATCTGGGACGAGGACAACGGGTCGACGTGGCATTTCGTGGAGCAGCGGACGTTGCTGAATGTGACGGCGACCTTCACGGACGACGTGTGCGCGTTCATTGAATTGGACAGCTACGACATTTGGGGTGAAGATTTCCGATCGAACTACATCACGGGCGCGGACAGCCGGGCCGTGTCGACGGACGATGTGGAAGTATTCCAGGCGTACATCAATGTGGACAACTTTCTGTTGGACAATCTTTCGCTTCGCCTTGGTCGACAGGAGCTGAAGTTCGGGAACCAGTGGTTGGTGGGCAACAACGATGTGGGTCCGCTGTTCCGGGGGCATTCCTTCGATGGAATCCGGCTGACGTACGGCGCCGATGCCTACAGCGTCGACGCGTGGTGGGCGAAGCTGGCGGAGAATTCCCCGGGCGAGGAGGACGGCGACGTCGACTTCTATGGCATCTACGCGACGTGCCGCGCGGTCGAAGGATGCACGTTCGATGTGTACGGACTGTGGGTGCGGGACGGCCGCAGCTTGAACGACACGAACTTCATCGCGCCGCTTGAGTGGGTCGAGGATCTCATCGGCCTGGACGACTACGACGTGACCAACATCTACACGACGGGCGTCCGCGCCGCGGGCAAGATGGGACCGGTGGACTTCAACGTCGAGGCGGCGTATCAGTGGGGCGATGCCGACCAGGTGGGGGTCGTGTTCAAACCCTTCCTGTACGGCGACGACGATGCCCAGTACGACGCTTGGGCGGGTACGCTGGAGATTGGGTACACCATCGACATGATCGCCCACCCCCGCATCTTCGCCCGCGCGGACTATTTCGGCGGTGAGGACAATCGCGATCTCTCGTTCGCGGAGTGGCTGAATCCCTTCGACGAGCCGAATGCGAGCGTCAGCTTCAACCGGCTGTTTTCGAACAAGATGCATTCGGGGTTCTTCGATTTGAACAAGGACATGTCGAACATGTGGCTCGGGACCGTCGGCGTGAACGTCTTCCCGACGGAAAGCCTGATGGTGGCTTTGTCGACGACGTACTTCGAAGCACTTGACACGTTCGACCGTCCGTACGCGATCGATGTGGGTCACTGGCGCGTCCCGGTCGCCCCGGCGCTGAGCTGGTGGACGGATTCGAGCGACCCGGAGATAGGGTGGGAGACGGACCTTGTCTTCGTCTACAACTACAGTGAGGACCTGTCGTTCTTGCTGCACTGGTCGCACCTGTTCCCGGGTGACGGTCTGGAGGAAGGCAGCTTCACGTATTGGAACGGTCTGCTGTCGAACGCGGGCACGGACAAGGACGAGTCGGACTACGTGACCTTCGAGACGCGGCTTCGGTTCTAGGGGCGCGGCCAGAAAGTAGGCAAGCGTCCTAAGTACGTTTGTTTCGCCTCTGTAAGTCTTGTGTTTCTGGTTGA
>JAAEQP010000739.1 GCA_024231375.1 bacterium
GTCAGTGTTGCGTCCGTGTCGGTGGGAGCAGGCGTGGCGCCGTTGACGACAACGAACTCCCGCGCTCGCACCTCGCCTGTGACCGAACTCCGGACGCGGAGACCCACGAACCCGTCGGGCAGCGACGTCGAATCGATCGTCACCTCAAACGCCGCGCGATAGAACGGCCGGCCGGTTTCCGGCATGGCGTGCCAGTCACCGCCGTTCAACGAATACTGCAAGGCCTCGCCCGCCTCAGGTTGCACCACATGCGCCCTCACCACAAGGGAGCCCTTCCATGGCGCCCAATGACGAGGCGACACAATCGCCACGCGCTGCCCCGCCCCCTTGTAGAAGCATTCCATCTCCTCGCCCTTGACGTGGTACACGAGGTAGCCCGCCGGAGAAAGGTCGGGACATAATCCTTTGCAGTCCGGGTCCCACCAGAAGCCCGACAACGCGCCGCCGATGCGATATGGGACGAACTCTTCCTTGTACGCGACGATGTGGTCGTCGCCGGTCAACTGAAGGCGCACGTCGTGCCGTCGCGCCATCTCGGTGAAGTCCGGGCAGTGTTCGGCCAGGTCGTTCTCAGAAGCGGTGACGACAAAGGTACCGCTAGATCGCTTGGCCATGTCCTGGTTCAGCCATTCGATATGCATCGACTGGACTTCGTTCGTGGGGTACTCTCCAGCTGGACGCTGTATCTGCCCGAGATGGTAGCCGTAATCCACGGATACAAAGTGGATCCTTCCGTACTCAAACGAATAGAAATGCGGGCCCAGATACTCCCAATACATCGGCTTCCCGCACCGGATGTCGCCGCGCGGGAACTGGTCCAGGCGATAGGA
>JAAEQP010000740.1 GCA_024231375.1 bacterium
CGCCGTTGTCCGACGCAAAAATGACCAGTGTGTCGTCGCGCAGGTTCAGTTCGTCCAGCGCTGCCAGCACGCGTCCAATCCCGTCGTCCATGTGTTCGATGAGGGCCACGAGCTTCGCCCGTTTCTCGGTGATGTCGGGTTCACGTTTCTTCACACGCGCCAACCAGTCTTCCGGCGGCTGGATGGGCGTGTGCGGCGCGTTGTAGGCCAGGTACAGGAAGAAGGGGTCATCCTTGCCGGCCCGGTCGCGCAGGTAGTCGACAGCGTATTGCGAGAACAGGTCCGTGGCATGTCCTTCAGGATCGCTCTCGTCCTCGTTCAAGCGCATGTAGTTCACATCGTGCCGGCGATGCGTGTAGTAGTCGTCCATCATGTCGCCCAGGAACCCGTGGAAATGGTCAAAGCCTCGCTCCGTCGGCGTGTTCGGCGATCCAAGCCCGAGATGCCACTTGCCCACGATGGCGGAATGGTACCCCGCCTTCCGCAGGACCGTTGGCAAAAGCACCGCCTTCGAGGAAAGGTGGCCCCAACTGTTGTCGCGGTGCGTGCGGATGACGCCCGGCACGCCCACCATGTCGGGATACCGGCCCGTGAGCAATGACGCACGCGTTGGGGAGCAGACGGGACAGTTCGCGAAGAACTGGTCGAACCGTACGCCGCCCGTCACCAACCCGTCGACGTGGGGCGTCCGCATGTCGGTGGACCCATACGACGACAAGTCGCCATAGCCCAGATCGTCGACCAGAATCATGATTACGTTTGGTTTGTCCATTCGCCCATCCCCCTTTGCAGTCGCCCGTGGCCGTGCACACCCCGCCAGAACACTCGTGGTCGCCCCCGCCAGAAACTGTCGCCGATTCATGTTTGCACCCCCGCCCGTTGCCCTTGGCGTTCTTTCCCGCATTATGCGCGACAACCGGGCATGCCGCAAGGCGCCGCGATCTTGAAGCTCACGGGCGTCGAGAGTACGCTGAATTCGGAAAATGCTGGCAAGGCGGATGCACGCCGCCGCAACACATCAGCGAGGCACCATGAGCGCAAGCAACGGACGGCAGAACGCACCACACGCATCCCGGGGGAAGGAAGTACGGCCGCTCTCGCGCCGGAGGTTCCTAGGACAATCCATCGTCGCCGCATCCGCCGCAACCGGCTTGGCCTGCGCCACGTCAACGCCACGTGAGGCCGCAACCGATCAAACCCGCCCCAACATCCTCTTCGCCATTGCCGACGATTGGTCCTGGCCCCACGCAGGTGCGTACGGCGCACGCGGCGTGTCGACGCCTGCCTTCGACCGCGTGGCCAAGGAGGGCTGTCTGTTCTCCAACGTATTCACGGCCGCGCCTCAGTGTTCACCAAACCGTGCCGCCACGCTGACAGGCCGCAACATCTGGCAGATTGCCGAAGCCGGCACCCACGGCAGTATCTTCCCCACGACCTATCCCGTGTTCCCTGACCTGCTCGAGCAAAGCGGCTACCACGTCGGCTACACGCGCAAGGGATGGGCTCCCGGCGATTGGAAGCGCGGCGGATGGACCCGAAACCCCGCGGGCCCTGCCTACGGCAAACGCAAGCTCAAAGAGGTCCCCGCGAAAGGAATCGCGAAGGACGATTACGTGGGCAACTTCGAGGCTTTCCTCGAGGCGCGGCCAAAGGGTGCGCCCTTCAGCTTCTGGTATGGCGCAAGCGAGCCGCACCGCGTGTACGAGCAAGGGTCGGGCGTGGAGGCAGGCAAATCCCCGAATGACGTCACGGTACCCGGATTCCTGCCCGACGTGCCCGAAATTCGGAGCGATATCCTCGATTACTTCATCGAGATTGAATGGTTCGACACCCAACTCGCCAAGATGTTGACACTACTCGAAGCAAACGGCGAACTCGACAACACCATCGTCGTCGTCACCGGCGACAACGGTATGCCCTTCCCCCGCGCCAAGGCCAACCTGTACGAATACGGCACCCACGTGCCATTCGCCGTCCGATGGCCGACTGGCGCGAAAGGCGGGCGTGTCGTAGAGGACCTGGTGAGCTTCATCGATCTCGGGCCCACGTTTCTCGAAGCGGCGGGCGTCACACCGCCCGATACCATGACGGGCCGCAGTTTTCTCGGCGCCCTCACCGGAGCCAACCAGGGCAAACCCGCCCGGGACTTCGCCCTCACCGGCCGCGAACGGCATACGCACGCGCGGTTCGACAATCTGGGGTACCCGGCGCGCGCCATTCGTACGAGCGACTACCTGTACATACGCAACATGAAGCCCGAACGATGGCCCGCGGGCGACCCCGACCAGTATCACGACATCGACGGGTCGCCCTCCAAGAGCTACATATTGGACCACAAGGAAGATCAGGCGCGCTTCTTCGAAATGGCGGTGGGCAAACGTCCCGCCGAAGAGTTGTTCCACATCAAGACCGACCCGGAGTGCCTCAACAACCTCGCCCAAGACCCCGGCAACGCGGATGTGCGGAAAGATCTGTCCGACCGGCTCGACGCCTTGCTCACCGAACAGGGCGACCCGCGCGCTCTGGGCACCGGCGACATCTTCGAAAGCTATCCCCGCGTCAGCCACATGCGGCCCGAGCTCGGAGGCTTCGCCGAGCGCGGTCAGTACAACCCCAAGTATCAGCCGGAGAAGTAGGTGTGCCGCGGGACAGCCGGGTGTGTGTATGCCCCTGAGATCGGCTCCCCAGATCCCTCACTCGGAAATGCAGGTCTGCGCCCCGTCCGGATCGACACACCCTTTCGGGGGGGATGACGAGAGGGGATGCGGCGGTCAGGCGGACTCGGTGGGCGGCGCGGTCGACGCGCGCACGACGAGGTTCGGCACCACCACGATCTCGCGCGGACGCACGCGCGACCGCCCCGTGGTGAAGCATTCGATAAGGCATTCCGCCGCGCGTTCGGCGATCTCGTCTTCGTGTTGTTCGATGGTTGTAAGGGGCACGTCCAGGTAACGCGCGGTTTCCACGTCGTCGTAGCCCATGAGCGACACATCCTCGGGGATGCGGCACCCCACCCCGTGCAGGGCGCTCATGGCCTGCATGGCGATCATGTCGTTCACCGCGAACAAGGCGGACGGTTCTCGCGTGCGCACGAAATCGAGGACCACGTACCCTACGTCGGCGCCTTCGTCCAGCGTGAGGATGTCGTCGTCGGCCAGGGCCACGCCTTCGGCCGCGAGGCCCGCGCGGAATCCTTCCAGCCGTTCCGGCGATGCGTGGACGAAGTTCACGTACCCGACGCGTGTGTGCCCCAGGTCCACTAAGTGCCGGGCCGCTTCCTGGCCGCCTTTGGCGTTGTCGCAACTGATGAACACGCACCGGTCCGCCAGGTCGTCGGGGCAGGCATCAATCGCCACCAGCGGCACGCTCGGCCAGTCACCGTCCAACGCGTCGTGAGGCGCGGGACTCGACATGAGCACCACGCCGGCCACGCGCCGTTCCTTGGCGATACGGGCCAGCGCTTCCCGTTCGAGTTGCAGGTCGTAGTCCGTACACGACAGTTCCATCACCGCGCCATGTTCGCGCAACCGGCGTTCCAGACCCGCCAGGATTTCCACATGAAACGGATTCATCAACCCCGGCGCAATCACCGCCACACACCGCCGCGGCCGCGCCCCTCGTTCCTCGTCATCCGTCACAAACGTGCCGCGTCCATGCTCGCGCCGGACAAGGCCTTCCGACTCCAGCTCCGTCAACGCACGCACCGCCGTCACCTTGCTCACCGTGAAGTCCCGCATGATCTCCGAGATAGACGGCGCCTTCTCGCCCGCCTTCAGGTCGCCCCGTTCGATGCAGGCCATGATGGCACGCTTCACGGTCAGATACTTCGGTACGGACGGTCTCGATGGCACAAGGCCTCTCCCAAAGCGGCACACGTGGCCGCGGTTGCCCGGCAAGTCTCGCGTGCATTTATACCACAGCCCCACGCCACCCGCCAATCACCCGAGCGAAACCGAAGAATTTCGCACCCCGGTAGCATTCACATCCCGCGTGTGCCACCCACAAACTCGTTTGTGGGTGTCCCCGTTCTTCCGTTCGTAGTGCGCCCTTCAGGGCGTTCCGAATTCAAGCGCTCCAACCAAGAACGCCGTGAACGGCGCACTACAAACAAAGACGTACTCGCAACCGCTGGACTCCATATCTCCACCC
>JAAEQP010000741.1 GCA_024231375.1 bacterium
CCCAACGCAGAAAACGAGTTGTTCATGCCAGACGGAGCGGCCGCGGGCAACATCCTGCTTCGCGAAAAGTTGCCCACGCCCCAAGGCACGTCGTACCCACGTCCTCGCCAGTTCGCGTCGCACGGGTACATCAACGAGATGGAAGATGCGGTCGAATGTGTGCTCGACAAGGACCGATATCCCCAGTCCGGCGCCATGATGGCGTGGGACACCATGGCCGTGCTCATGGCGGGGTACGAATCCGCCGAGAAAGCCGCCGCCTTCGTGGATCTCACGGAATACCTGACGGGACGGTCGTTCTCTGAGGACGAAATACCGAATCCCGCGAAATCCGGCGCCGTGTTTCAACGTCTGTAGCAGTCGACACGAGAGGAACCCTTGACCATGTGCATCCGTCCTGTTCGACTCGTGAGTGTTGGTGTGGCTGTGATGATGGTGGCCTTGGTGGCTCACACCGAGCCCGTGTTCCCTGGAGCGGTTGGATTCGGCGTTGATACCCCCGCGGGACGAGGCGGCACTATCTTGCGCGTGACCAATCTGGACGCGGGGGGTCCGGGGTCGCTTCGCGCCGCAATTGAGACCGAGGGACCGCGTATCGTGGTATTCGAAGTGGGTGGCGTCATCGATCTGGCGAAAAAACCACTGGTGTTGAGCAACCCCTTCATCACCTTCGCCGGC
>JAAEQP010000742.1 GCA_024231375.1 bacterium
ACGTTCGAGTACAAGCTTACCCACTACCCCAGCGCCAACGTGCCCACACGCCGCATCGAGCGGTATAGGCTACCCGAAGGAGCGAAACTCGTCCTGCTCCAACCTAAGGAACTCGTGCAACGTGTGGTGAATGGGCGCATCGAATTCGGACGCGACGAGATGGTTCCCGTGGACGGCGGCGTCACCACCCATTTCCGGTACCGATTGCCGGGGGCGAAGTTGTCTGAGGCGGCCATGGTGAGAGACGAAGAGGAAGAAGCACCGGCCTTCAAGCCCAGCGTCGTGTCAACGGTCCCGGCCAGCGGCGCCACGGACGTGGATCCCGCGCTGTCCGAAATCCGCGTCACCTTCGACCGCGACATGGAAACCGATCGCATGTGGTCGTGGGTGCAGGAGTCGGCGGACACGTTTCCGGAAGTGGCGGGCGACATCCACTACCTCGACAACAAGCGGACGTGCGTGTTGCCATGCAAGTTGCAGCCGGGGCGCACGTACATCATCTGGGTGAATTCGTCGGAGTACCAGAACTTCAGGTGCGCAGACTTCGTGGCGGCTGTGCCGTACCGGCTCACGTTCACGACCAGCAACCAGTGACGCGAAGACCGGGACAGTCCCCGATTCTCGGTTCACCATAGGAGATTTGACCATGACCAGACACATTCTCATAGGCATCGCAGTCGTCGCCGTCGTTGCGGTGGTCCCATTCATCGCGTGTGAGCCGTCCGGCAAGGAACCTCCTTCGGAAGAGGTCGCACCTGCTGACGCTCCTTCGGCACCCGAGGGCGCGCCGACAGTCGTGAGTTCAGTTCCGCCAAACGACGCCGCTGATGTCGATCCGGCGCTCTCCGAAATCCGCGTGACCTGCGACCGCGAGATGATGGCCGAGCAGATGTGGTCATGGGTGCAGGAGTCCGCCGACACCTTCCCCAAGGTCAGCGGCGATATTCACTACCTTGACGACAAGCGCACGTGCGTATTGCCGTGCTCCCTCGAACCGGGACACGCGTACGTCGTTTGGGCCAATTCAACGAAGTTCGATAGCTTCCGGGACACGGATGGCGTGCCGGCTGTGCCCTATAGGCTCGCCTTCAC
>JAAEQP010000743.1 GCA_024231375.1 bacterium
CGCCATGGCCTCCGGCGACCCGCGCGGTATCGAGTGGGCGTTGAAGTCGTACGAAACCCTCCAGACCCGCGTGGCCGACAACCGGTGGGGCGGGTACTACGAGTTCATGGAACGTGACTGGTCGAAGAAGCGTCCCGGCAAGTACGGTGGCGACCGGAAGTCCTTCGACGTGCATATGCATCTCATGGAAGCCATGACCAACCTCTACGAGGCCACGGGCGACCCGCTGCACAAGGCGCGGACCCTGGAGATCGTCGGCCTCATCCGCGACCGCATTCTGCATCCCGAATTGCACACCGGCCATGCCCAGTTTGCGCTGGATTGGACGCCCTTGCGCCAGATCCTGTTCGCGGACGTGTGGGGATCCGACCGCGACGTGGACGAGGAAGAAGGCCGGCCCATGGACAACACCAGTTTCGGCCACAACGTGGAGTTCGCGTGGTTGCTGAACCATACCGTCAACGTGCTCGGTCTCGACGTGGAAGAATACAAACCCATCTTCAAACGTATGTTCGACCATTGCTGCGAACACGGCGTCGACTGGACCAACGGCGGCGTCTACTGCGAAGGCCCCCACGACGGTCCCGCCCGCGAAAAGAACAAAGAGTTCTGGCAACAGGCCGAGGTCCTCGTCGGCATGCTCGACGCCTACCGCCTCTTCGGCGACGACAAATACCTCGACGCCTACGAGAACGTCCACCGCTTCGTCATGGACAAAGTCATCAACCACGACGTGGGCGAGTGGTACCCCCTCTTCGACGAGAACAGCAACCGCATGTGGGACTACATGGGCCACGCCTGGAAGATCAATTACCACACCGTCCGGTCGATGATTCAGTCGGAGCAAAGGCTGGGGTTGATATTGGGGTAGGGGCGTTCGTATCGCTAGGGGCACTCTCATGCAACCCCACAACGACCAACTGAAACGCTACGACCTATTCGGCTGGGATGTCGCCGAGCACAACCCTCTGTCCGAGGAGGAGGTGGCGTGGTACCTCCACTACGCTCGTGCCACGGGCGGGCCGGTGCTTGATTTGGCATGCGGCACGGGGCGGCTGCTCTACAGGATGGCGGAAGAGGGGTGCCCCGCGACGGGTCTCGACCTCTTGGCTGCACGTGCTACCATCCCCAGTTGTCCGAAGTCGTGCGCGCAAGCTGCTCGTCAGTAGCAGGTTTTCTTGAAGCTGGCATATCTGTATACAGTATGATGCATTGAGTCGTCACGAGTTCTTCGGATAGCTGTCTTGAGATTATCATCGAGTTCAAGGCCTACTCCTTCGCAAAGGGGGTAAAGGAAGTTAATTCACGTAGGGTCATCGCGAACATCACGATGGTGTCGCCGCGGACGCAGTTTCGCCCCCCTCAGGGATGGGGCGACGTGTCACACCGAAACACTTGAAGGAGTGGATAGGGTGAGTGTCAAACGAATGGGTCGGGCTGTGCTGATAGCAGCTACGCTGGCGAGCGTCGCGGCGCATGCGGCGGACGGCGATTTCGTTTGGGCAAGGGCCATTAACGGGAGCCTCAACGCTGGCCATGGCGTTGCGGTGGACGCTTCGGGCAGTGTCTACACCACGGGCTTCTTCCAGGGTCCGGCGGATTTCGACCCGGGGCCGGGGGAGTTCCGTGTGACCCCCACGGCCTGGTGGGACATCTATGTGTTGAAGTTGGACCCCGCGGGCAATTTCGTGTGGGCGAAGACCTTCGGCGGAATGGGCTACGACAGTGGATCGGATATCACGGTGGGTGCCGCGGACGACATCTTCGTCACAGGGTCGTTCGGGGGCACGGTGGATTTCGATCCGGGGCCGGGAACCCACAACCTGACTTCCGCGGGTTACGGCGACGTCTTCGTGCTGAAGTTGGACAACGCGGGCAATTTTGCTTGGGCCAGCGCCATGGGCGGAGTGAGTAGCGACGCGGGTACCAGTGTCACGGAGGATACTGCGGGGAACATCTACGTCACAGGAGCATTCCAGGGCACGGCGGATTTCGATCCGGGACCGGGGACCTACAACCTGACGTCCGCGGGCAACACCGACATGTTCGTGCTGAAGTTGGACAGCGCGGGCAATCTGGTTTGGGCCAGAGCCATGGGTGGAACGTTCGGCTGCTTCAGCCATGGTGTCGCGGTAGACGCCGTAGGCAGCGTCTACACCTCGGGCTTCTTCCATGGCACGGCGGATTTCGATCCGGGACCGGGGACCTACAACCTGTCCTCCGCAGGAAGCGGCGACGTCTTCGTGTCGAAGTTGGACTCCGCGGGCAGTTTCGTCTGGGCCAAGTCCGTGGGCGGAACGAGTTCGGACAAAGACTACGATGTCGTGCTGGACGGCGGGGGCAGCGTCTTCACCACAGGGCAATTTCAGGGCACGGTGGATTTTGATCCGGGACCGGGGACCTACAACCTGTCCTCCGCGGGAAGCGGCGACGTCTTCGTGTTGAAATTGGACTCCGGGGGCAATTTCGTCTGGGTGAAGGCCATGGGCGGACACATCGGCACCGGCCACAGCATCGCCTTGGATTCCGGAGGCAGTATCTACACCACGGGAAGGTTCGAGGGCGTGGGGGATTTCGACCCGGGGGCGGGAGTCTTCAACCTGACCCCGGCGGGCAATGCCGACATTTTCGTGTCGAAGTTGGACTCCGCGGGTGATTTCGTGTGGGCGAAGGCCATGGGGGGAGCGCTTGGCGATGACTATGCCGAGAGCATTGCGGTGGATGCTTCGGGGAACGTCTGCACGACGGGACGGTTCGGGAACGGGGCGGATTTCGATCCAGGTCCGGGAACCTACAACCTGACCTCTGTAGGCAGCAGTAACATCTTCGTGTCGAAGCTTTCGGGGGAAGGCGACTCTAGCGCCATGCCCATCGCAGCCTGGCCCGTGGCCGTGCTGCTGATCGCCGTTGGTATCCGTGCAACGCGGCGATGTAGAACATAGCGGATAAGTACACCGTACATGAAGACCTGTTGTATTCGGAGTTCCTTTCCATGCGCGCCCCGCCGGTCATGCCCACCGCCGACATCGTAGGAACCGGGAGAGGCACCATGCCTGACATCACCCGCATTGCAGACGCTCTGGAAGAAGGCAACCGCCGCCTCCAGGCGCTGGGCGACGTTGACCAGCACTCCTGAAACAACCCCACGCCCCGGGCAAGTGGACCGGTGTCCAGATTCTGGCCCACGTGGCGGACGGGGACATGGTCTGTTACACGCGTGTGATTCAGGCCATCGTAGAGCCCAGCGACGTGCTCTTTTCCATCCCCACGGACGGCGAGTTGTGGATGGAAGAGCTGGCGTGCGACTCACGGCCGGTGGAGGTGTCGTTGGCCGGGATCAACGGGGCGCGGTTGTGGATGATTCACACATTGCGGACGTTGCCGAAGGATGTGTTGCTGCGCACATTGAAGCATGAGGAGATGGGGGAGGTGACGCCGTTTCGGTATGCGGAGATTGCGGCGGAACACGGCGCGCACCATCTGGCGCAGCTTGAGGCGCTTGCAGGCGGAGAGTGCTGAGCGCGGGCGCAGCTATGCGTCGCGTGGGGCATTTGTAGGGTGCGTCGACCGAAGGGAGCACGCACCATCTCTTTCCATCAATCCAACATCATAAAGAGATACCGCTGCCCCTGGTCCGGAGGCACGTCGTAGCCCACCGGCGCGATGATGCTCTGCACGGCGAGGAACAGTTGCTGTCGCGCTCCGGGTTCGGCTGGCAGTTCGATCACCAGTTTCCCGGTATTCTGGCCTCCCGGTTCCTCGTCGATCTCGACCGCGCACACGCGGGTCGCGCCTGCGCCATATAGGCTCTGAGCCAGCAGCAAGGAATCGTCCGCATCCCGCTCGCCGAGGGTGAACCCCAACTCGGCTTGGCCGCTTTCCACGCTCTGCAACCAGTCCAGCACTTCCCGGCAATCAGGCTGATCCAGGAACCCTTCGCAGAGCTGGTCGTTGTCCTCGGGCGAGAATGAGGGTTCCGCGGCTGCGGTAGGCGCTGGGTCGGCGATGGCGTCCATGGGAGGAGCGGCGGGTACCGGGGGCTCGGCCGCTGCCAGCGCTTCGGCCTCGCGGAGCGGTTTCAGAGCGGTGTAGCCCATGAGCAGACCGTAGAGCGCGAAGGCGTGGAACCCGGCGCTGAGGAAGTCTCCAATGAGCAGAAAGAGCAATCCATCCAACAGGTACAAGACCATTC
This sequence comes from bacterium, assembly GCA_024231375.1. Next base: position 4,193 of record JAAEQP010000743.1, read on the forward strand.
CGAGAATGAAAGCCCAACCGTACCGCTTGTTGGCGAGCCAACCGAAGAGCACGACCACAGCGGCAACGACCACGTCGAACGCGAAGGCGGCAAGTTTGATGCCCGTGACGATCGCAGTGGGGGTTTGCGGCGATGACACGCCGTCTTCCATGATGGCTCTGGCAACCTCCATGGCGATGATATCGACGAGTTGCGTGATGCCGAGACCCACGACGAAGGCGAAGCCCCCGCCCACGAGCAGGACGATAGAATTCACGAGGGAGAGTCCCGCGATCCAGTAGAACCAGTTGGCCCCGTTTCGGTGTCTCCTGGTGAGTTCATCCACCTGTGTGCTGGCGGTCTGCGGCGCGGCAACGACTTCCGCCGGATCGGTCTGACTCATGTGCAACCCCTCCGCGGTCCGTGATGCGTTATCCCCCGGGACCGGACACGGCGGTCCTCACCGTATCCCTATGGGAGACGAGTATACAGGCGTTGGAGGGGCCTGACAAGGGCTTGCCAGCCGCCTCGCCTACGGCTCGTCGAACATGCCCAGCAGCACTGCGAAGGCGCGCGACGCGGGGAATTCGCCCGGGTAGCGCTGGAATCGCACGTGCCCGTCCATGTAGAGCACGTTCGTGCCCCCCGGGAGGTGGTTGAACGATTCCGTATTGATCGTGACGTAGTCGAACATGACCGCGATCTCGCTCTGGGCTTGTGCCGTGGCCGCGGGATTGTTGATGTCCGAAATCAGGAACCGCTCGATCCCGTCACGCAAGCGGTAGGCGATTCGTCCGGGTGCAACGCCTCCGAAATCGTCGCCGCTCCAATCCTGGTCGACGACACTTGTGGCTTCGCCGCCCGATGTGGCGCTACCGACAGCCGTCGCCACGGCGTCGAGCAGCAGGGCCACAGCGGCATCAATATACCCCGCTCCGATGGCGGCGAGCGCGTCGTTGGGAATGGCCGGGTCGTTGGGGTCGCCCGTACCATGCACCTCGTCGCCCGTCACCAGATGCCCGAAATAGACGTACGACTCGGATTCGATGGCGCAAGGGTTCACCGGCTGGTCCGGATCGCTGTTGGCGTGGTAGTCCGCCTCGGACGTGTCGCTGTCCGACGGGCAGATGAGAACCGAGACGTCCGTCAGATACTCGGGATAGATGGCAACGCCTGACGGGATGAAGTCGAGGATGTAGTTGTCGCACGGGTCACTGAGAGCCCCGTGCCCGTTGAGGGATTTCTCGGGTGGAAACTTCTCGCCCTTGGACTCGTTCGCGTACATCTTGCATACGAGGCCCATTTGTTTGAGATTGTTCTGACAACTGGCCCGGCGCGCAGCCTCGCGAGCGCGTGCAAGGGCCGGTAGGAGTATGGCTGCCAGGATTCCGATGATGGCGATGACGACGAGCAGTTCGATGAGGGTAAAGCCCTTTCTGTCCATTGGAAGATGCCTCCATAGTGTGAAGTTATCCGCACGGACCCGCCCGGTACTGGCGCAGGCTATTGAAGTCAGTATATGCCGGTTGCCTAATTCCCGCAATGGCAGTGCAGGCTCGACGGGCCCCTCAATCAGTTCCGGTCGGCTGGGCTTGACGGACATGCGGCAATCCCGCCATGCTACGCGGGCGTTGGTTGGCGGGGTGAGTGGAAGACCGCGCGTTCACGTGGCGCGGGCGTAAGGGGAGACCGTATGAGACGGAGACGGCTCGGAGCAGGTATGCGGTGGGTGGCTGTGATCGCGGCGCTGGTGGCCGCGCCGTGGGCTGGGTATGGCGAGGAATCCCCGGCCAACAAGAAGCGCCTTTCTCCGTGGTTCATCTACCAGAACGAAGCGAGCATCGAGCAGTTGAAGCCGGCCGCGGACCTGATCGCGTCGATCAGCGTGTGTGGGGAGGCGCCCGCCGCGTTTGTCGCCCAGTGTCAGGCGTTGGGTATGGACGTGTACAAGCTTGTCGGCGGCAAGCCGGAGGCGTTCGACACGCATGCACACCGCAAAGCCACGATTCAGCAGTACATCGGCCTCTGCCAGGAGCAGGGGTACGACGGAATCGATGTGGATTTCGAAGGACTCGACGCATCGCTCTGCGATGCATATAGCGCGCTGCTCCGGGACGCCAAGCGCGAACTCCACGCCATCGACAAGAAGTTGAGCATCTGCGTCAGCTACCTTATGTCTACGCGGAAGACGGTTTCCGAAAGCCACATGGAAGATTTCTACGATCCCAAGGTCATTGGCGTGACCTGTGATGTGGTTCGGCTCATGTGCTACGACATGTACAGCTTGTCGGGAAGCGCCGCCGGGCCCGTGAGCACGCAGCCCTGGGCGAAGGACGCCGTGAAATACTGGCTGCAATACGTTCCGCGCGAACGGCTGGTCATGGGGTTGCCCGCCTATTCGGGCGATTTCGAGATGGCCGTCAACGGTGCCGAGACGCGCGTCTACTCAGACCCAAAACCCGCCGTGCCGGAGGGCACCGCCGTGCAACGCGTCTGGCTACCGTACGAGCAGGTGAACACGTACATCTATGCGGACGCGAACGACCGGATGCACATCTACTACGCGAGCGACGCCGTGAGTACGCGCGCACATCTCGAAACGGCGGAAGCCCTGGACGTAGGGTACGTGGGGTTCTGGCATTTCGGGGCCGTCACGCCCGAGATGTGGGATGTCGTGCGGGCCTGGCATGCCGGCAGACTGGGGGACGCGAGCACGAGCCGGTGGTTGGTGTTTCCGTAAGCGTGGAGCATATACATGCATGAACTTGGCGACATGGTTCTCGATTCGGTCCGATACCGGTTCGAGGCGGTGAAGCAACTTGGGGACAGGACTCTGGCGCAGCTTTCCGATGCCGACTGCCACTGGTCGCCCGACGGGGAAGCGAACAGCATTGCCACGGTCGTCAAACATCTCCATGGCAATATGATGTCCAGGTGGACCGAGTTCCTCACGTCCGACGGTGAGAAGTCTTGGCGAGAGCGCGACGGTGAGTTCGAGTCGAATTCCGATTCCTCGAAGCAAGCTGTTGTCGACATGTGGGAAGACGGCTGGCGGTGCTGCCTGTCGTCGCTGGGTGTACTGAATCCTGGCCATCTCTCGGCCGAGGTGAAGATCCGGGGGCAATCGCTCAGCGTGTTTGACGCCATGGAGCGGCAACTCGCGCACTACGCCTATCATGTCGGCCAGATCGTCTGGATCGGCAAGGTCCGGCGGGGGGGGCAGTGGACCCCGCTCTCGATACCGCGCGGCCAGTCACGTCAGTATGAGCCACCAACGGATGGCCGCGACTAGAGCGCAGCTTGGGGAACTCTATGGCCCTCCGCCTATTGCGCGCTCCGCCTGGTCAGGTTCCCACGACCCATCAGGAGACCTCCTGAAACGAGCCACTTTCGACCGATTGATAGGGGTCGGGAATGTCTTTAAGATAATAACAGTTACTATTAGTGATTGGAGGCGCCATGAGCCCACAAATGAAGCGGCGGATGACTGAGCAGCGCAGGGTGATCCTCGAGGAGGTTCGCAAGGCGAAGTCGCACCCGACCGCGGACGATGTGCATGAGATGGTTCGTAAGCGGTTGCCGAATATTAGTTTAGGGACGGTCTACCGGAATCTGGATCTGCTTTCGGAGTCGGGCGAGATCCAGCGTATCGAGTCGAGTGGTACCCAATACCGGTTCGATGGGGATATGGAAACCCATTACCATTTGCGCTGCAATCAGTGCGGCCGTGTTGATGATTTGGGTCCGATAGGTTTCTCGGTTCCCGAGAATAACGCTCAGGGCGTCAGGGGTTACGATATTGTGGGCCATAGGCTGGAATTCATCGGGGTGTGCCCCGCATGCCAGAGGATGGCGCCACCCGAAGAACGCGTGGCAGATGGGGATGCGCAGGGGGCTATCGAACAGCGGAACCCCCCAAGCGAGTAGGCTGTGCGGAGCGCGGCCTGGTGTGTGTTTTGAGTAGGCACGACGCGGGAGACTCGAAATCTCACCGCGAAGTGATGCAGTTCAAGGTGGTGGTCAACTGGAAGTACGGAAAGGAAACGGAGCAGTGGAACTCAAGGGCACACAGACGGAGAAGAACTTGTTGACGGCGTTCGCGGGGGAATCGCAGGCACGGAACCGGTACACCTATGCGGCGAGCCGGGCGAAGAAGGACGGATTCGTTCAGATCGCCAATGTCTTCGCGGAAACGGCCGACCAGGAGAAAGAGCACGCCAAGCGCCTGTTCAAATTCCTGAAAGGTGGCGAAGTTGAGATCACGGCGGCGTTTCCAGCGGGTGTCACCGGGACCACGGCCGAGAATCTGAAGGGTGCAGCCGCGGGCGAGAATGAAGAGTGGAGCGACATGTATCCCGCCTTCGCGGTAGTAGCGCGGGAAGAGGGTCTAGGCGCCGTCGCCACCGTGTTCGAAGCGATTGCGGTCGCTGAGAAACAACATGAGAAGCGTTTTCTGGGTCTCCTTGCCAACGTCGAGAACGAAGCGGTGTTCACCAAACCGGAACCCGTCGTGTGGCGTTGTCAGAATTGCGGGTATGTGCATGAAGGCACGGACGCGCCCAGAGCATGTCCTGCCTGCGCGCATCCACAGGCCCATTTCGAATTGCTTGCCGAAAACTGGTAGCAAACCAACCCACAAGAGGGAGAAGAGACATGGCCACATTGGTAACGCACGAGGCCCCGGATTTCACGGCCCAGGCCGTCATGGGAAATGGCGTAATCGAAGAACTGACCCTGTCGTCCTATCGCGGCAAATACGTCGTGCTGTTCTTCTACCCCTTGGATTTCACGTTCGTGTGTCCGTCGGAGATCATTGCTTTCGACAAGGCTCTGGCGAAGTTCAAGGAGAAGAACGTCGAGGTGATCGGGGTCTCCGTTGATTCGGAATACTCCCACTTCGCATGGCGCAACACGCCGGTAGAGAAGGGCGGAATCGGTCCGGTCGGGTTCCCGCTGGTAGCGGACTTGGACAAGAGCATTTCGCGCAACTACGGTGTGCTGACCGGGGACGCCGTGGCCCTGCGGGGTCTGTTCCTCATCGACAAGGAAGGCATCGTCCACCACGCGCTGGTGAACAACCTGCCGCTGGGGCGCGATGTCAAGGAAGCCCTGCGCGTCGTCGATGCGCTTCAGTTTGTCGAAGAGCACGGCGAAGTGTGCCCGGCGAACTGGCGTGAGGGCGAAGAGTCGATGAAGCCAACTGCCGACGGTGTGGCCGAGTACTTGGCCAAGCACGGCGGCGAATAGAGACGGCACGATACATCTGGAGCCTTCTGAGAAGGTTACAAGATGATTGGGTAAGAGCACGGGTGGCGTTCGATGCGCCGCCCGTGCTTTCTTCTGTGTGACGCCGCGGGTCCCGCAGTTCATGTCGAAGTAGAAAAGCCGGGCCTTGCACGGTTATGCTGCCAATGGATGACCTCTGAAGAGGCTGAGAAAGGATAGGTTCATGCAGAATGCTCTCGTCATGCTGGCGGCGTTGGTTGTTTTCGGTCTGTGGGGGACCGCGAACGCCGTGCAACTAAAAGAACTCGACAGCGATGTGAACTACGATGAAGACAAGGTGCCCCACTATGATCTGCCGCCGCTCTTGGTGACGGCCGAAGGTGCGGCGCTCACAACGCCGGAAGCCTGGATGACGGTGCGGCGTCCACAGATCCTGTCGCTCTTCGCCAACACGGTCTACGGACACATTCCGGTTCCCGAGACGCCAATCAAAACTGAATACGAAGTCATCGAAGTCGTGGACGACTTCATGGACGGTAAGGCCACGCGCTTGAAGGTGGAGATTCGGTTTCAGAACGAAGCAGGCAAGGATGCCATGACCATCGCCGTGTTTGTCCCCAACAAGGCGAAGGGTCCCGCCCCCGCCGTTATGCATCTCACCCACGACAACCCTCGGTCCCGAGCGTATGATGCGAGCCGGGCCCGAAAAGGGAAACTGCACAACGGCTGGCCCGTTGGGTTGATGATTGACCGTGGCTATGCGGTCGTGGCGGCGAATGTGGGCGAGTTGATGCAGCACAACGAGATTGAGTTCCTGAAGAGCATTCACCGGTTGTACTTCAAGACGGGGCAGAGTTTCCCAAAGGCCCATGAGTGGGGCGTGCTGACCGCGATCGGTTGGGGCGCCATGCGTACGCTAGACTACCTTGAGACTCTTGACAGCGTGGACCACGAGCGGGTGGCATTGTTCGGTCACTCGATGCTCGGGAAATCGGCGTTGTGGGCCGCTGCCCAGGACCAACGTTTCGGCATGGTGGTCTCCGCCCAGTCGGGGTGCGGCGGCGCGGCGCTGTGGCGCAGACGTTCGGGCGAGACCATGGAAAAGATGGTCACCCGATTCCCGTACTGGCTGTGCCGGAACGCGTGGAAGTTTGCCGGCCGAGAAGACGACCTGCCTGTGGACCAGCACATGCTCCTGGCGTTGATCGCGCCACGGCCGTTGTACGTGTTCAGCGGCGTGGAAGACCGGTGGGCCGATCCGCGCGGGGAGTACCTGGGCGCGTATCATGCGAGCGAAGTCTACCGCTTGCTCGGCAAGACGGGGTTGTCCAAGGAGACGTCGCCGCCCATCGGCGAGGCCATCATCGAGAGTGACGTCGGCTACCACGTTCGCAAAGGCGGCCACTCGGTCGAACAGTACGATTGGGAACGAATCCTGGATTTCGCGGACTACCATTTCGGAACTGGCGAGTAATGGCGCCCGAGGCGCAACGAGACCAAGGAGAACGTGTCTGATGAAGAAGCGGAAGTCGGGTCTTAGTCGTCGAACCTTTCTGGGAACCGCGGCCGCGGCCGTCGGAGTCCCCGCCATCATCCCGGCATCGGCACGGGGCGCGGATGGCCACGTGGCGCCGAGCGAACGGACCACTATGGCGGTCGTCGGTCTGGGTGGACAAGGCACCCGCGACATGCACGATTTCCTACGGATGCGCGACGTACAGATGGTGGCGTTGTGCGACGTGGACCAAGGTAGCACGCGGTACGAGAACGAGTGGCTTCGTGGATTGGCCCCGGCACAAGAAGCCGTAGGCAAGCACTATGCGGATCGTGACGGCGCGGAGAACAGCGTCCCGGATGGCTACGCGGATTTCCGCGACGTGCTGGCGCGGGACGACATCGACGCCGTGTCCATTGGAACCCCGGACCATTGGCACGCGCTGATTGCCGTGGCCGCTGCCAAGGCGGGCAAGGACGTCTATTGCCAGAAACCGTTGGCGCGGACGATCCCAGAGGGGCGAGCTATCGTGGAGGCGGTCCGCGAGAACGACTCCGTGTTCCAGTGCGGCAGCCAGCGCCGGTCAGAGCAGGCGTGCAGGAAGACGTGCGAGCAAGTGCGCAACGGAGCCGTGGGCAGACTGAAGCGGGTCGACGTGCTCTTGCCCGGTGGGCACCATAACCCCGGCTACGCCATGGGCGACGATCCCATGCCCGTACCCGAAGGGTTCGACTACAACGCATGGCTAGGGCCCGCGCCGGAAGCGGCCTACACCCACAAACGATGCCATTTCACGTTCCGTTGGAATCTCGACTATTCCGGCGGTCAGGTGACCGACTGGGGCGCCCACTTCATCGACATGGCCCATTGGGGCATGGGCACGGAAGGGACCGGTCCCGTCGAGATCTCGGGCGAAGGCGAATGGCCCGACCCCAAAGCGCTGTGGAACACCGCCACCGCCTTCCACTTCACCTTGACCTACGCCAACGGCGTCGTCGTCGACGTCCGGAGTGGGGGACACCAAGTCACCTTTATCGGCGACGAGGGACGCGTCAACTTGGGCGGCAAGGTCGAACGCGACGACGGGCAGGAGTTCGACGGTGAACGCAAGGTGAAACTCTACAGGAGCGTCCATCAGCACCGGAACTTTGTCGAATGCGTGAAGTCGCGCGAGCAAACGTCCACCCCGGTCGACGTCGCGCACCACTCCATTGCGCCGTCGCATCTGGCGAACATCGCCATGCTCACGGGACGTACCATCAAGTGGGACCCGGACAAGGAACAGATCCTGAACGACGCGGAAGCGAACGCCATGTTGAGCTATCCCCATCGCGCACCTTGGACGTTGACGGGCTGACGTTTGCTGGCGCCTCTTGATGGCCGGAGCCTCGTTCGTTATTATCCTGGTGGCCGTGTCGTATGCGGCCGCCCGGCGGCATGTTGTGCCCGGGCTGACGCAAGGCGCAATCATGACCTGACCATCGGGTCGGGTCCGGGAGGGGATACGGGGCATGTACGGGTTGACGTTTATCAAGCAGTTTCTGGCGAACCCGGCGACGGTGGGGGCTGTTGCTCCGAGTTCGTCCATACTTGCCCGGATGGTGTGTGAAGCCGCCGAGGTGGCCGATGCCGACGCGGTGGTCGAGTTCGGGCCGGGCACGGGGTCCATCACGCAATCCGTCCTGGACACCCTGAAACCCGATGCCGCCTATCTCGGGCTCGAAATCAACCCGGATTTTTGCGAGATTCTCGCCAACCGGTTCCCGAACGGCACGTTCTACAACGATTCCGCCGAGAACACGCGGACCCATCTTGAATCGCGCGGCCTGTCCTCATGCGACTGTATCGTGTCCGGTCTGCCTTGGTCGGCGTTCCCGGAAGAACTGCAGGATTCACTTCTGGACGCCGTCGCGGACGTGCTGCGCCCCGGTGGGCGGTTTGCCACCTACATGTACATCCAGAGTCCCTACCTCGCCGCGGGCCGGCACTTCATCGAGAAGCTGGGCCGCCGTTTTGGAGGCGTTGACCGCACGCGTCTCGTGTGGCGGAACATCCCGCCCGCGCACGTCTATCACATCCAGAAATAGCGCCGCGCAACGGCGTTCACCTCTATAGAAGGAGAGCCTATCATGAAATCAGCGCTTGTCGTATGGGGCGGGTGGGACGGCCACGAGCCCAAGGAATGTGTCGATGTGTTCATCCCCTGGTTGAAGGATCAGGGGTACGATGTGACGGTTGCGGACTCGATGGATGTGTACGAGGACGAGGCCGTGATGTCGGCGTTGAGCGTGATCGTTCCGTGTTGGACCATGGGCCAGATGACGGGCGATCAGGAGCAGGGGCTTCTGGCGGCGGTCCGAGGCGGTGTCGGCATCGCGGGATGGCACGGCGGCATGTGCGACGCCTTCCGCAACAACACGGGCTACCAGTTCATGACGGGCGGCCAGTTTGTGGACCATCCCGGCGGCATCATCGACTACGACGTCAACATCACGCAACCTGACGACCCCATCATGGAAGGTAACGGCGATTTCGCATACAAGTCCGAGCAGTACTACATGCACGTCGACCCGTCCAACAACGTATTGGCGACCACGACCGTGAGTGGCGATCATTGCGCCTGGGTGGAAGGCTGCGTGATGCCCGTGGTGTGGACGCGTCCATACGGCGAGGGGCGCGTGTTCTACTCGGCGCTTGGCCACGTGGCGAAGGAGTTTGAGGAGTATCCTCAGGCGCGCACCATCATGGAACGCGGTATTCTCTGGGCGAGCCGGTAGGGCTATCTTGTGGGGGGGAAGGAGCGCCCCGCCCCGCTGCCATGAACCTGCGCGAGGGACAGTTGGACGAATAGCCCGGACGAACCCGTCGCGGGCCGGGGAGATCGGGGTATGGACCAGTTGCTTGTCGGCGTTGCGACCGCACTCGCCGTACTCATCGTCCAGGGAGCCGCCAACGCCCAGGACACAATTACCGTAGACGAATCGCACCAAGTGCGCGACGACTTCATGGGGTTTGGGGCCGAATGGGACACCTGCGCCTACGACGAGTACGGCACCACCGATGAAGACTGGGCCGTGGTTGCCGAGCGGATTCGTTGGACGCGCATGCCCGTGGTGCGGGTCATGATGCAGACGAAGTGGTGCTACCTGGGCGAAGGCAAGTTCGACTGGGACACCCGCGACATGCAACTTCTCTACCGGCACCTGGACCTGTGTCAGGAACTGGGCATCACCGTGCTGCTTTCCGACTGGGGGTGCGAACGCGATTGGGTGAAACCGCCGGGTATCGGCAACACAGACGACCCGAAGTATGCCGAAGCCATCGGAACCTACCTGAAGTATCTCATCAAAGGCCGTGGATACACCTGCATCAAGTTCTTCATCCTGGTGAACGAGCCCAACTACGAAGTGGGGGACTTCGACCGGTGGCGGCGGGGTGTGGTTAACGTAGCCGCAGCCCTGGAGCGTCACGGCGTGGCCGACGCCGTGCGGATTGCGGGTCCCGACGAGAGCAACGATATGGGGTGGTTCAAACGCGCGGCCGATGATGCCCGCGATCTCATCGGTGCATACGACTTCCATCGGTACGCGAACGACACGAATGTTCGAACGGGCGGCCTTGAGTCGTTCGTGCGCGCGCACTGGGACTACGCACTTGAGAAGGACCCCGAGGCTGCCTCAAAACCCTGGATCATGGGCGAGGCCGGGATGAACGACTTCGCCAAGCATCCCGCGGGAAACGAGAAGATAGACACCTTCTTCTACGGCCTGTTCATGGCCGACTACGCCGTGCAGGCAGCGCGCGCCGGTACCTCAGCCGTGTGCGCCTGGATGATGGACGACAACGGGCACTCCGGGTTCTTCTGGGGGCTGTGGGACAACTCCGAGAAGGGACTCCGCCTGCGCCCGTGGTTCTACCCCTGGGCGTTGCTGTCGCGGTACGTGCCCGCGCGAGCCGCGATCTATGCTCCCCCGCAGCCGTCCAAGGACTGGCGCGTGATGGCCGCCAAGGGGCGTAGCGATGACGGCGAAGAAGGCTGGACCGTCTGCATTGTGAACCGTGGCGAGAAAGCCGTGGGCGCCGCCGTCAGACTGCCGGGCGCGGGGCTGCGGACGTTCAAGACCTACGTGTATGCACCGGACCATTCCGCCGTCGATGCGAAGGGATTCCCGGTCCCCGTAGCGGAAGCTGCTTTCGACCTGAGTGACGGTGTCCCCATCGCCTGTCCGGCAGGTTCTGTTGCGCTGATGACGAGTCTGGAGTGAACGAAGACGCCGCGTCAAGCCGGCGCGGAAAGAGGAGTCTCAACATGGCCATGACCATCAGTCTTGCGCTCGCCATGGGGGCGGCGGCCGATTTCAACGCGCAACTCGACACGTTTCCCATCGGGTTCTGGAACTATGCGCCTATCGAGGTGTTCGACGAGGCCAAGGTTCAGGAGTGGCAGGACGCCGGTATCACGTTGACCATGGGGCCCGAGTATGCCGCTACTCCTGAGAATATCCAACATATGAAGCAGATTCTGGATTGGGCTCAGGCGCGCGGCATCATGATGATCATCTGCGACCCGCGTTCGCGCGCGCGGGTTCCGTTGCCCGACGACTATGCGGAGAAGGTCGCGCAGGCCGTCGCCGATTTCGGACAGCATCCCGCCACGTTCGGATTTCACATCCTGGACGAGCCCGGGAAGGATGCCTTTGCGGCTACATGCGAGGCCGTGCGCATCACAAAGGACGCCGCGCCGCACCTTTCGCCGTTCGTGAACCTGCTGCCGTGGTACGTGGGCGCGTCGTCGCGGGTCGGATTCGACGACTGGGGTGAGTATTTGGACACCTTCGTCGAGAAATCCGGCGTGGACTTCCTTTGCTATGACTGCTATTCGCAGATGAATCCCGAGCAATCGGGTTGGACCATGTATTTCCGCAACCTGAACGAGTACCGCGAGTCCGCGAAGCGCAAGGGCGTCCCCTTCTGGACCACCATTCTCAGCGTGGGCCACTTCCACTACAAATGTCCCGATGAAGACGATATTCGGTGGCAGTTCAACTCGGCTGTCGCCTACGGCGCCCAAGGCATCCTGTACTTCTTCTTCTACATGCGCCAATCCCACGACAACTACCGTCTATCGCCCATCGACGAGTTCTGGGACCGCACCCCGGTCTTCGAATCGCTCAAGCGCACCAACAAAGGATTCGTGAAACGGTATGGCCGGCTGTTCCTCGACCTCAAGTTCGAGAAGGCCATGCAGTGGCCCGAGGCCCTGTCGGGATGCGAAGTCTTTGAACCGGACGAGTTGGTGTCCGAAATTCGTGGCGATCCCAAGTGCCCGTTGATCCTGTCGCGGTTCACTGATCCCAAGGGACGTCCGTGGATCGTGCTGGTCAACAACACCACCGACCGGACCTGCAAACCAACCCTCGTGCTCAACGGCGAGAACACGCGGGTCTTCGGCATGGATTGGTCGAACCAGGAGCACGCTGTGGGGACTGGCCAGAAGGACGGCAAGACGACGTTGACGCACTGGCTCGCGCCCGGGCAGATGGAGGTCTACCGCATCGAACCGGGGGAGTAAGAATGAACGTAACACTCCGCCAAGCCGCGCCGGGCGACAGCGAGTTCGCCTACGAAGTGAAGAAGGCCGCGTTTCGCGAGTATGTGGAGCGGGTCTGGGGGTGGGACGAAGCCGAGCAGCGGCGGCTGCAAGCGCGACGGTTCGACGCTCAGGACGTCCGCGTCGTCGAGTGTGAGGGCGAGGACGTGGGCATTGTGGCGCTGGTCGTGTCGTCCGAATGCGTGACTCTGAACCAACTGTACGTGCTGCCGGGGCGTCAGGGTGAAGGCATCGGGCGGCGTTGCATGGCGATGGTCATGGAGCAAGCGCGCTGCCATAGCAAACCGGTCCGCCTGCGCGTGATGAAGGTCAACCCGAGAGCACGAGCTCTCTACCAGCGACTGGGGTTCACGACCACTGGTGAGACGGATACGCACTACGAGATGGAGGCGCGGTAAGGAGGGAACTCGTCAGCGAATGCGCGCAAGGCGTGAGGCTGCGGAACGACCCTGAGGACCGATCACCGACATTGACGCGGTCCCTCCGTGTGCCTAGAATGGTTGAGCCCTGTGCAGAGTGCGTCTGTGCGAGGACCGGAACGTTTGAAACCTAAGGGGGCTATGCAACCGATGAAGAAGCGCAGCGAAGACACCACAAGCACGTCGGCGAAACCGCGCGCCGTTCCCCGGCGCGGTTTTCTGAAATCCGCCGCTGCCACAGGCGCGGGCCTGTTGGTTCTGCGAAGCGGCACGCGGGCCGGGGCGCAGGCGCCGAGCAACAAACTGAACGTGGCCATCATCGGCGCGCATGGCCGGGCTTCCGCGCATTACGACGCCATCTCCAGCGAGAACGTGGTGGCCTTGTGCGACGTGGACGAGAACAATCTGGCCCTCGCCGCCGAGCGATTCCCGAAGGCGAAACACTACGTCGACTGGCGCAAATGTGTCGAACACAAGAACCTGGACGCCGTTCTCTGCTGCACGACAGACCACACCCACGCGTTCGTGGCCACCTGGGCCATGAATCGGGGGCTTCACGTGTATTGCGAGAAGCCGCTGGCCAACAGCGTGGAAGAGGCCCGGATGGTGCGCGCCACGTATCTGAAGAACAAGCACAAGCTCGCGACGCAGTGCGGCATGCAGCGTCACGCCATCGAGAACTTCAACCGCGTGCGCGAGTTGATTCTGGACGGAGTCGTCGGTGAAGTGCAGGACGTGCGCGCATGGGGCAACCGCCAGCTTCCGAAACCGGGGTATCTGCCTGCGGAAGGCACGCCCCCGAAGACGCTCAATTACGACCTATGGATCGGCCCGTCCCCGATGCATCCCTACAACCCGGGGTATTTCGCGGGGAAACCCGGCGCCAACTGCCTGTCGTGGAACATGTACTGGGACTTCGGTAGTGGCCAGGTGGGCGACATGGGCAGTCACACCATGGACCTCGTGTGGAACGCCATCGACGCGGGACTGCCTACGTCGGCCGAGGCCACGGGCGATGCCTTCAACCCCGATGTGACGCCCGTGAAGCTGGCGGCCACGTTTGAACATCCCGCCAACGACTGGCGCGGCCCGGTCCGTGTAACCTGGCACCAAGGCGGCGACATGCCGACCTCGCCGCGCTCCTACATCGACCTGAACAAGATTGGCCACGGGGCACTGTTCACAGGAACCAAGGGGACGCTCATCTGCGATTTTGGCAGTCGCATTATCGTGCCGTCCGGCTCCGATGCCGACATGACCTACTACAACCCGCGCCCCAAGGACTATGTGCTTGAGCCGCTGGGCCATTTCCAGCATGAATGGACCAATGCCTGCAAGGGCGATCTGAAGACGACATGCAACTTCGACTACAGCGGCACCATGATCGAACAGTTGCTCCTGGGTCTCGTCGCGTATCGCGTGGGCGAGAAGATCGAGTACGACGGCGAGGCGGGCCAGACGAACAACAAGGAAGCCAATGCCCTGCTCGCCCGGAAGTACCGGAAGGGATGGACCCTCAACGGCTGACGAGACGCCTGTTAGTGAACACGACGACGGGGCCCATCGGTTCGATGGGTCCTGTTTTGCGTTCCGGATGCACTTCGCCCTATTCCCTGCCTTCGCTGAGGTCGACCGCTTGTGGCTGAATCGTGGAAGGGGCCAACCCGCGGGCCTGCAATTGTCGAAGGTACCAGTCGCTCCAGCGGTCGGGTTTGTCGCCGAAGTCCAGCCCTGTGAGTTGCTTTAGCGATTCAGCAGCCTTGTCGGCAACACCTCGGTGCTGGCGCATGGCTTCGATCAGCACGGGCACGCTCGACGCGCCGCCAACGATACCCAGTAGTCGCACGGCCTCTCCGCGCACGGCGATGTCCGGTTCGTTTGGCGAGGCCACGACCAGTTCAAGGGCTTTGCGTGCCACCGACCCACCAGCCCGTCCCAAGGCCGACACCGCCGCGAGGCGTACCTCGGATTCGGGGTGTCCGGCCAGTTCGGCGACGTCGCGGAGAGCGGCCGGATCGTTGAGCGCGGCAAGTGCTTGGGCGCAGTAGCCCGACACCCCCGGAACGCCGCTCCAGGCGAGCTCTCTGAGCGGCTGCATGGCCCTCCGGCTGTGCATCGTACCCAGAGAATAGGCAGCCAGCATGCGGCGCCACGGGTCGGCCTTCTTCTCGGACAGGATGTCGATCATGCGTGTCTCTATGGGCTTTCGGAGCCTGGGAAGAGCACTGGCTATCCCCTTCCACAGGTCTGCCCGCCCCGAGGCGAGTCCATCGAGCATCCGCCGCGCCAGGAGGTCAGGATCCTGCGCCAGGAGTGTGCGCACAGCGGCATCGCACACCCCGCGATCCGGGTCCCCGAGACAGACCAGACAGATGTCCACGGTTTTCTGGGATTTCGTAGCCTCCAATCCTTCGACGGCGTCCTGCCGGACCCTCGGGTTGGGGGACTGGATCATGGCTGCGAGCACGGGATCCGCCGACGCGCGGTGAGATACGAAGGCCTGCTTGTCGGGGGGATGGTAGACCCACTCGGGCGCGGTCCGCTTGTCCGCCTCTGCGGGTGATGGAACCGCGGCGATAGGGGGCGTTTCTGAAGGCGGGTTTTGGGTGTTGGTGGGGAGTGCGCATAGGCCGAGTATCAGTAGTAGATGCATTGGGCGCGGGCTCCCTGAGTAGCCTGAATGGAAATGTCTAACCAACATTATTTTATAGACTTACGTCCCATTCGTCAATTTCGATTTGCGCTTTCGAGCGTTTTGGAATATGATTTAGATAGAGGATGTTTACTCTAACGGCTCATTGGGGAGCCCTTCCCCCAGGTATCCCCTTTAGGCCACAGTCAGAAATGACTGGTTCCCACCACCGGCGAGTGCGCCTACGGCAGTTCCCCCGCTGCCCGCACTCGCCTCTTCTTTTTGTGGTTTTCCGGTCCGTGCTTGCGGGCCGATTCAGCCCGATTTCGACGCCTCGTCAAAGCTTTAACTCCTTATTTTGTAACAGGTTAACTTCTTTCTCCCTATCTCCCGTGTTGACAAGAGAGATCCGAATCACTATAATGACGCGTTGCGCGCCATTAGCTCAGAACGAGATAACGCGCGCACTCGCAGGAGCGAAGGCATCGCATTCACGTTGTTTGTGCGTCGTGCAGTTCGCGCAATGTGGGGAAATCGAGCGCTCACATGGATGGTGCGCCTCATACCCGAATCCCCGACAGGAGATAACAATGACCCTGAAGATTTCCGCGGCCTTGGGGGTATTCTCAGGCTCGCCCGACCGCTATTGTCCGCAAGGTTACAGGGAACCGCTTCGCTTGCAGGAGCGAGTGGCCACCGTATCCAAGATCAAGGGGATCAAGGCGGTCGAGATTGCCCAGACCGATGTGACCCCGGAAGTTCCCGTCAAAGAGCTTAAGCGTATGCTGAAGGACTACTCGCTGGCCTGTTCGGGCGTATCGGCGAATCTAGCCCACGACCGGCGGTTTGCGCTTGGCGCGTTCGGTCATCAGCATCCGAAGACCCGCAATGCGGCCATCGACGAAGGCCGCAAGGCCGTGGACATTGCGCGGGCTCTCGGCGCGTCGGAAATAACGCTGCGCCTCTACACGGACGGGTTCGACTATCCGTTCCAGATTGACTACGCCGCGCACTGGAACACGCTGATTTCCTCGATCAAGACCATCGCCAAGTACGCGTCGCCCGACGTGAACGTGGCCATCGCGTACAAGTGCCGCGAGCCGAGGAAATGCCTGACGGTAGCCACGGTGGGCAAAGCCTTGTCGCTGTGCCAGGAAATCGCGATGAAGAACGTGGGCGTGGCCATGAACTTCGCCCACGCCATGATGGCCGGCGAGAACCCGGCCGAATCCATCGCGTTCCTCGCCCGTTCCAACAAGTTGTTCCAGATGTACATCACCGAATCGTACCGTCTGTGGGACGATATGCTGATTCCGGGCACCGTTCACACGTGGGAACTGATGGAAGCCTTGCTGTACCTCAAACTCACGAAATACAAAGGTTTCTTGACGTTGGATATGCTGCCTCAACGGATTGACCCGTCCCAGGCGTGTCAGATCGCCACGGGCAATCTCGCCATATTCTGGAAGAAGCTCGATAAGCTCGACACGAGCGATCTGCGCAAGGCTCAGAAGACCCTCGACGCCGTCGAGAGCCAGAAGCTGGTGCGACGGGTTATGCTGCAGGGGTGATGTCGGGTCATGACCTACGGGTTTGCGCGGGCGATCAGAGCAGAACTGGCGGCGGTCCCTTTCGGGGTCGCGCGCCCTTGCCGAGGATGACATCATCCGTATAGTCGGCAACACCCACGGACTCAAAGCGTCTCCATTGCGCCGACTCGACCGGCTGGCGCGCCGGAAGAGTCCCCCCGAGTACGTTGTCAGTCCTGACCTGGCCCGGACCCTCACCGAGGCATCCCATGAGATCCAGCGGCAGGTTGGGGTGCTCATCGACCGGCGCGGACACATCCGCGTGGTCATGGTCGGCGACGCACGATCCGTGTTTATTCCCGACCTGTCAGCCTATCGCCAAGGCGGCGACCGGTTGAACGGCCTGCGCTTGGTCCACACCCATCTGAAGCCGGAGGGTCTGACGGACGACGACCTGACCGACCTTGCGCTTCTACGGCTGGACCTCGTCGTAGCCATCGAAGTCGGCGAGGAAGGGCTCCCCGGACCCGTACACCTGGGTCATCTCCTGCCCGACAACGAAGCCGGGCAGTCTTGGGAACTCCTGCCACCGCGATCCGTTCACGATCTCGAAGCTGATTTCCTGGACATGATCGACGCCTTGGAAGACGAGTTTGCCCGCCTACGGCGGCCACGCCGCGCCGGTGACAACCGCGACCGCGCCATCCTGGTCCATGTGTCGAATGTGCCTCGGACCATCGCGGAAGATTCGCTCGCCGAGTTGGGCGAGTTGTCCCGAAGCGCCGGCATCGCCGTAGTGCATGATATCGTCCAGCGCCGCCCCATCGACCCCAAATTCGTGTTGGGTCGAGGTCGACTGAAGCACACGGTCATCAAGGCCATGCAGTTGGGCGCGGAGGTGTTGGTGTTCGACCTGAACCTGACGCCCGCGCAGGTGAAGGCCGTCACCGACTACACGGATCTCAAGATTCTCGACCGTACGCAAGTCATCCTCGATATCTTCGCGCAGCATGCCAAGACGCGTGAAGGCAAGATTCAGGTGGAGTTGGCGCAGCTTCGGTACATGTTGCCCCGGCTCGGGGCCAAGGCCAGCGCCTTTTCGCGATTGACGGGTGGCATCGGCGGCCGCGGTCCCGGCGAAACGAAGCTGGAGATCGACCGGCGCCGCGCCCAAGACCGAATCGCGCAGCTTGACCGCGAGGTGAGCAAGTTGGGCGATCGGCGGCGTCTGCGGCGGTCCAAGCGCACCAAGGGCGGATTGCCCGTCGTGTCGGTGGTGGGCTACACAAACGCGGGCAAATCGACCCTGCTGAACCGTCTCACGCAGAGCAACGTGATTGCGGAGGACGCCCTGTTCGCCACGTTGAGTCCTGTGTCTAGAAGGTTGCGATTTCCACGGGAACGTGAGATTATCGTGACCGACACGGTTGGATTCATCCGGAATCTTCCCAAGGAATTGACCGCGGCGTTCCGCACGACCTTGGAAGAGTTGGATGAAGCCGATCTGTTGGTGCATGTGCTTGACGCATCCAGCCCCACGGTGGAAGAACAATGCCAGGTGGTGCGCGACCTCCTGGAGGAACTGGGGTTGGGCGGGAAGCCCGTGTTGGTAGTGCTCAACAAGATGGATCGTTGCTCGGACGACTTGGTTCGCGGCCTGAAGATGCAATATGACGGTGTTGCGATATCGGCCTTGGACCACGCGACGTTCGGGCCGCTGATGGACGCTATGGAGCAACGGTTGTGGCGACCGGAACCGGAGAGGCATTCGGAAGACCCGTCGCCGCTGGAAGGAACCAACGTACCGTGAGTAGTCTTGCGACAGGGCAGTGGATGCGTTTGGGTGTTGGGCTGGTTGTGGGCGTATGTGCCGCGTGGGCAAGCGGGGCCGACGATCTCACCGACGCGCGCAAGAAACTGGATCGCGCCCGTGAGCAGTTGAACGGCGCATCAACGGCGCGTGCCCGCGGAGACGCTGAGGCGATGCAGCGGTATCAGAGCGAAGCGACACGTTTGTTCGACGAAGCCGCCGTTGACTATGAGGCCGCGCTCACCAAGAACCCGGACAGCGCTGAGGCGGCGTGCGGGTACGCCGCCCTGCTGATCCAGCGGGGCGACGCCGACCTTGCGGTCGAAGCGCTGGATCGCGCCGTGGTGAAGAACCCGGATAGCGGTGCCGTGTGGCTCACCCTCGGGCAGGCGCATGGCGCGTGGGGACCCAAACACGCCGGCGACGCCGAGAAAGCGCTGCGCCGCGCCATCGCGTTGGAACCCGAATCGAAGGTGGGCAAGTCCGCACTGGCCACCTTGGGCGCGCAGTATTGGGAGCAGGGGCTTTACGCCTTCTCCCGGAAGGCGTTTGAGCGACTTCTGGCGATGGAGCCGGAGAACACGGGCGGGCGGATCGCCTTGGCGGCGCTGGACTTCCGGGAGGGAAACGTAGCGTCGGCGGCGAGCGCGTTGGATTCCCTGAAGAAGGTGAGTCCGGAGCAGGCCGCTATCATCGACAGATTTCTCAATGAAGCCCGGACTCGGTTCGAGGCCACGCGCCGGTCGTTCCCCGACACGGCGGAAGCGCATCTTGCGTATGCCAAACTCCTCATCCGGACCAACCAGCTTCCTCAGAGCGTGGCGCCTCTCCAGCGCGCCGTCCATCTCGACCCGGGCAATCATGTGACCTGGAACCTGCTGGGGTCGGTGTTGGGCGCCTTGGGCAAGAGCGACAAGGCTCGCGAGGCGTTTGAACGGTCCCTTGAAATCACACCGGACCAGCCGCGCACGCGTCAGGCGCTGGAAGGGCTGAAGAAGGCAACTCCAGCCGAGTCGGCGGGTCAAGGGAGCGAGACGCCCGGAATGTAGCGGGGTGCGCCTCCTGCGTGGATCGCGTCAGACCTGAAGATCTCTCACTTCGGCGAAGTAGGCGCGGAACTCTTCCTCGAAATCGGCGAACGCCTGTTCCACGGTCGGCGCGTTGTCCATCAACGTCTGGAGAGACGTGACGGGTTTGTCCGTGATGCCGCAGGGAACGATGAGGTCGAAATGCGCCATGTCCGGGGCCACGTTCAAGGCAATGCCGTGGAATGTGACCCAGTTATGGACGCCGATGCCGATAGCGGCGACTTTGCCGCCGTCGACCCACACGCCCGTGTAGCCTTCGACCCGCCCAGCCTTCAGCCCATATCGTGCCAGCAGGCGGATCAGGACTTCTTCCAGAGACCGCAGATACCAGCGGATGGACGGCCGCCATTCGTTGAGGTCGAGAATGGGGTAGGCGACGACCTGGCCAGGGCCGTGATAGGTGACGTCGCCGCCGCGGTCCACGTCAACCACCTCGATCCCCTGCTGCGCATAGGCGTCACGCGCCATGAGTAGGTTTGCGGCGTTGAAGTTTCGACCCAGCGTGATAGCGGGCGTGTGCTCGACGAGGAACAGCGCGTTGCCGGCGTCGCCTGCCTCGACAGCGCTACGACGCGCGATTTGGGCGTCGTAGGCCTCACGGTAAGGCGTGCGTCCGAGAAGACGAATCGTCTCGATGTCGCGGTCCGGCATGGGGCACCTCCGCGGTTCAGGATAGACGCGACGCCAAGGCGTCCGGCGTCACGGCTTCGAGCGAATCCACCACCCAATCGGCTTCGGCAAGTTGCGCGGCATCGAAACTCGACGTGACCCCGATGCAGTACGTGCCTGCTGCCTTGGCCGCGGTAACGCCACTGATGGCGTCCTCGACCACCACGCACGATGTGGGGGGGAGCGCCACCGCGTCGATTGCTTTCAGGTAGATCTCGGGATGGGGCTTCTTCTGGGCGGCCATATCGCCCGTGATGAGGGCGTCGAACTTGTCGAGGGGCAATCCAATGGCGTCCCAGGTGAGTTCGGCCTTTTTCTGAGGGCTGGACGTGGCTACCGCGAGCCGCCAACCGGCCTGATGCGCGGCATCGATCAGTTCCAGTGCGCCGGGACACGGTTTGCACTCGCCTGCTTCGAGCATGGTGACGAAGCGCTCGTGTCGTCGCTGGACGGCTCGGTCGAGATCGATCTCAATCCCCATCTTCTCCGCCGGGCCCTCGGTGTACCGTACGGCGCCCGTGCCGATGAAGGGGCGGAAATCCTCGGCGGTCAACTCCACATCGTAGAGTTCGCGGTACATATCGATGGTGGCGCGGGCGATGAGGGTCTCCGTGTCCGCCAGCACGCCGTCCATGTCGAAAATGAGGCCGTGTGCCATGCCGCGCTGCCTAGACCGAAGCCGGTTCGGGCACGTCAATGCCGATGGCTTCGATCACCGCGTCTTCTTCGGCTTCCACCGTGATGGGCTCCACGGCCGCCTTGATGGCGCTGTCCGGGTCTTTCAGGCCGTGGCCGGTCAACGTGGCTGTGACGCGGAACTTGTCGCCGATGACAGGCGTGCGGTCGTCGTCAAAGTACCCGTTGTTGGCGAGTTTGATGAGGCCGGCGATGCTGGCCGCGCTGGCGGGCTCGGCGAAGATGCCTTCGCTCGACGCCAACAGCTTGTAGGCCTCGCGAATCTCTTCGTCGGTCACCATGCCGATGACGCCGCCCGACTCGTCGCGTGCGGCCTCGGCCGTCTTCCAACTAGCGGGGTTGCCGATGCGGATGGCCGTGGCAAATGTCTTGGGTTTCTCCACCGGATGCCCCAGCACGATGGGCGCGGACCCGGCCGCTTGGAACCCCAGCATGCACGGAAGGTTCTTGGCCTTGCCAGCGGCATGGTATTCCTTGTAGCCCATCCAGTACGCGGTGATGTTGCCCGCGTTGCCGACGGGCAGCGCGTGGAAGTCCGGCGCGAGACCTTCGAAATCGTCGACGATCTCGAAGGCGGCCGACTTCTGGCCCTGAATCCGGTACGGGTTGATGGAGTTCACGAGCGCGATGGGGTACTTCTCGGTGATGGTGCGCACCAACTGGAGCGC
>JAAEQP010000744.1 GCA_024231375.1 bacterium
TGTTACACGGTCCTCAATGAGTCGGCCGGATCGATGCGGGTTGTCCGCCAGGCCGGATACACGGATGCAGCCAGGGTGGTCGTGACCGAGATGGCCAAGGCATACCACACCAGCCAGAGTCCGAAGTCTCCATAGAGATACGGGTCGAGCAGCACATCGCCGAAGGAAAAATCTTCGCCCATCATCGCCTTGAAGTTCACGCCGTGCGTGGCGAGATAGTAGGCCACGGACCCGCCGATGCCGGTGGCGACCACCGCGCCGCCGAGTCCCACCATGAGGGCCTCCAACACGACGAGAGCGATCACTTGGCGGGCTTTCATGCCGAGGGCCGTCAAGATGGCGAACTCGGTGCGCCGTTCGAGCACGGCGGTCAGTTGCGCGCTGGCAATGCCGAGCGCAACGACGATCACGATGATGCCCATGAGGCTCCGCGTGAAGGCGGTGTCGCCGTCCACATTGGCGGCCATCCCCGGATTCACTTCCCGCCACGTGATGAGGGTGTTCCCCTGCGGCACGAATTCCGTCATCTTCTCACGAGTGGCTTTGATCAGCTTGTAGTCTTCCAGCATGATGCTGATCTCGCCGGGACCCTCATAGCCTGTCATCTCGTTCAGATCGGCCAGCGTCACGTGGCAGAGCATGGTGTCCAGATCGCGGCTCCCCGTGTCGAGGAGACCCACAATCCTGAGCATGGCGCTCTGAATCTCGTCCTTGCCCACAAGCGTGGCATACAGGTCATCTTCCAACTCGACATCCAGGCGCGTGGCGAGGGCCTTGCCGATGACGACCGCGCCGCGGTCGTCCGGGCGCAAGTACCGTCCCTCCAACTGCGACTTGTATACGATACGGTTCGATTTCTCTTCCAGGATCGGATCCACGCCCACGATCCGGATGCCGCCCGTTCGGTTGCCGAAGGCCAGCAAGCCGTTGACGCGTGCGCGCGGCACAGCGGTGACGACACCGGGGATCGCACGCACCTGCTCCAACGTCGCGTCAGGATCGGTCAGGCGCAGGGTGTCGTCACGGGTGTCGATCCATTCCGACGGCACGATCCGCAGATGGCCTCCCCCACTCTCGGAGATGGCGCGGATCTGCATCTGGCTCGATCCCGACATCCACGATGCGGAGATGAGCGCGATGGAGCATCCAACGCCGACCCCCACGATGGACAGAAGGGTGCGGCGCGTGTGTCGGAACAGGCTTCTGAAGGCGTATTTCGCCGAGATGGCCCTAATCATGACCGCATGGCCTCCACGGGTTCGAGCCGCGCAGCCAGGGACGCGGGCCACGCCGATGCCAGAACGGATGTGAGCGTCACGGCGACCAAGCCCATGAACACATACTTCCATTCGAACACAGGATAGAGAATGAACGAGAAGTTGACGCCTGCGAAGGCGATATCCTCGGCGCTGCTGCCGCTCATGGCGGCGTAGTCGATACCCGTATGCGCCGTGACAAGGACCAGGGCGCTGCCAAGGATAGACCCAATCAGCACGCCGATGAATCCCAGAACCACCGACTCGATGAGCACCATGCCGACGATCCGACTGGGCCGCGAGCCGACGGCGAGCAACATGCCGAACTCGTGACGGCGCTCGAAGGTCGACATCATGGTGGTGTTGGCGATGCCGGCCGCCGCGGCGATGAACACGATCCCGAGGAAGACGAGATCGATGTACCCCTTCATGTCGATGATGCGGACGAACTCGGGCAACGCCTGTTTCCAGGAAAGGACTTCCGCTTCGCCGAGTCCGGGCAACGCCGCCACCTTGCCGGCCAAGGCGTTCACGTCGCATCCTTCTTCGCCCTGGATGATGATCTCGTGGGCACGGCCCGGCATGGCAAGCAATTCTTCCGCATCGGGCAACGCCAACACGACCCCCATGGTCTTCACCAGATCGACGCTGCTGTTAACAATCGCCCGGATGGTAAACAGGTCACTGACGGGGAATCCATCTGCGTCTTGTCCGATCACGGCCAACAACTCGCCTTCTTCGACGCCCAGACGGTTCGCCAAGATACGCCCCACGACAACGGCGCGATCCCCTGGAAGCTGGTCGGCGGCAAGCCCTTCAAGCAGGCCGCCCCGACGCGTGGCGATGGCAGGATCGATACCGACCAGCATGGAAGGGTGTGCTTCCGCGGGTTCGTCTGTTAGTTCTCCCGAGGCCGCAAGAGCCGCCGAGTAGATGCGCGGCGAAGCGGCATGCACCTCCGGGAGGGACTCGATCTCGCTGCGTATCGAAGCCACGTCTTCAAGATACAGGTCGATGGCGCGTTCTTCGCGCCACTCGGGATGATGCACCTGGGCATGCCCGACCAGGGGTCCTGTGATCGTTTGGATCATCTGGTGGAACGACGCCGCCGTCAGGCTGTTCACGAAGACCAGGGTGAACTGGCCCAAGGCGATCGCGCCCACGGCGAGGAGCGTTCGTTTCGTGTTCCGGCCCAGATTGCGCCAGGCGATCCGAGGCGTACTGAGTTGCATGACGTCTCCCCTGTTCCCGTTACCGCTGCCGTTCCAGCCGCGACAGGCTGAAGGTGCTCTCCGGCATATCCACGTCGAAATCCAGGGCGTGATACACCATTTCGGTCTTCTCTCCCTCTTCGTCCTCCGGCACCAGTACCATACGCGACGGGATGGCGCGTCCGTCGAACTCCTTCAGATCCTGCCAGTGAACGGTGCGTGCGAGGCGCCCCTTGCGGTCGTAGTGGCGCGCGAGCAGGGGGGTACGTCCATCTTCCGTCACGACCAGTTCGAACCGGCTCCACAGCCCAACCACGTCCGGCTTGGCGTCGAACCCGACGATCCAGCCGGCCGGGTCTTCGCTGTGGCCGACGAGTCCGTAGTCGTAGTCGTCCACGTAGGACGACTCGCGCACCAGGTCGTCGTTGGTGAAATTGCTGCCCATCCAGGACGCGAGCATCATGGACGGAGGAATCCGGATGGTTCGCTTGATCCGGGGCATGTAGTTCCACAGGTTCCGATCCACCTTCAAGGTGGCGGTCCCCTTTTCGCGGGGTGGGTCCTGAATGAGGATCAGGGCCCTTTCCGTCCCCTCGGTCCAGATCTTCATGCGTAACGTCTTGACGCGCTTCGGCTTGGTGATTATCAGTTCCGCCTCGGCGATACTGCTGTCCGACCGGTACAGATCCTCGAAGTGCTTCACGACGGCCTCAAGATCGAACTTCCCGTCCTTCACGAAGGCTTCATCGAGGACCGAAAGCACCTCCTCAGGCACATCCGGCACAGGCAGGGTCTCAGCCTGCTCCTCACCGGCCACCGCTATACCCGTGGCCAGGATCGCCACCAATCCGTATGCAAGTACGTTTCTCACCGGGCGCTCCTCTCAGCGCTTCTCTGCTCATTGGACGACATCTCGGTCCGGTTTGTTCATCGCCCGTCGTGTTCTAAGGACTATACACGGGGAGAAAGTGTAAGAACAGGACAAGTTCTCACTCTGAGTGGAATTGTGTGGCGTCGAGAATGGCGCCGATTCTGACGTCTGGATGGCCCGGAAAGGCGCTCGATTTCACGAGGATAGGGTGACTAGGCGTACGCCCGAACCTCGAATATGCGGGCGTGGTCGAGACCGTTGGTAGCGGTGACGTTCACGCGCAGGGCCGAGACGGGCAATCCCGCATCGACGACATGCACCCGGCGGCGCTGATAGTTTCCCGTGACCTCGGCCAACACCTTCCAGTCGCCATCCACCAAACCTTCAACCGCGTAGTCGCGCACGGTTTCCTCCTGCGCGCGGCCCCAATGCATGCGGTCGGCATAGGCGTCGGAATGGGTCAGGGTAAGCACGCGGTGCATACCCGTGTCGAAGACCAACTGGACGGTCTTCACATCCACGGGTGCGTTCCACCGCAGTTCGAGCCACGCCGGAAGCTCCTTGGTGGGGTCACTCATCCAGCGGTGCGTCCCTTCGGGCGCGCGGTCGAGTGGCGCGCCCTTGGGACCATGCACGGCGCGCGTGACGCCGGTCAACACGTTCTCGGCCGGTCCGGTTGGCTGGGCGCTGGACGCCGTCACGGACGCAGTTCGTGCCAGGTCGGTTTCGTCTTCGTTCCGGATCCCAATGAGATAGGCGTCCTCTCGCAGGAGCTGCTGCCGAACAGCACGCATGGAAGACGCGTCGTCCGGGATCAAGCCCGGGGGAACGTCATGCCGAACGCCGTACGCCGCAGCCACCCCAACGCCCTCCCCCACGGCGGCGCAGGTGGCCATGACGCGCGTGGACGCAAAGGCGATATGCGTCGCCGAGAGATTTCGTCCGGCAAACATGAGGTTCGGCAAATCGCGCGAGACGCAAGCCCGCAAGGGGATGTCGTACACATGCGGCACGTGGCGTTGCGTGCAGGGACGTTCGTCCACAGCGTCCACGCCGCCAGGCGGATGCGTGTCGATGGGCCACCCACCGAAAGCAATGGCATCGTCAAAGGCATGGGATTCCATCACATCCTGCTGGGTCAGCACATGCTGCCCGATGAATCGGCGGCTTTCGCGTTTTCCAGGGAGGAATCCAAACCAGTCCAAGGCCCAATTCTCGGCGCCGTGATCGCCTTCGTTCTTAATGTGATTCCACACGCCGAGCATGATGGCGAGGCATTCGTCGCGAATGGTTTCGTTGTCTTTGATGGTGTCGAGTTCACCACCCCACTCGAACCACCAGTATCCGTACTCGAGTCCGCGATCAACGCCTGCCTTCGCGTGGGGCCGATGCTTCAGATCGTCCTCTGTGAATTTCCTCGCCCAAGGCGGTGCGACAAACGGCACGGGATATCCCATATCGCGCGCTTGGAACAGCAGCGACGACCCGAGCGTCTTGCCGTCGGCCGTCTCGACCGCAAAAGATTCGTCGAACGCGTCGCGGCCTTCCCGGCCATGCACGTAGGGGGCGCCTGCTTCCGCGCCGAGACGGCCGTCGCCCGTGCAGTCGACAAAGGTCTTGGCGGAAATGCGGAACCGGTCTTCGGTAGACTGGCGTTCGGCGATGGCTCGGCAGACCAAGCCTTCGGCGACTTCCGCGCCAATGACCATGGTATTCAGCAGTAGAGTAAGGTTCGACTCGGCCCGGCACTTCTCGTAGAGAATCAGGTCCAACATCGACGCCGATCGGTGAGGATTGCGCACGGTTGTATCGAGACGGATC
The DNA here is from genome assembly GCA_024231375.1 of bacterium. The sequence goes on from JAAEQP010000744.1 coordinate 5,160, forward strand.
TCCTCGATAAGCCCCCCCTCACGCGTCTCCGTGGCCAAGGGCTCGCCTCGACCGCCGCTGGCGTCGGCGCCGACAATGTGCATGCGCACTTCACTGGACGCGTTGCCGCCGAGGACGGCGCGATCCTGGCACAGGACGACGCGCGCACCGGCACGCGCCGCGGCGATTGCACACGGTACGCCCGCGGGGCCGCCGCCCGCCACAAGAATATCGCAATCCAACTCGTGTGTAGTGAACGCGCTCATGACTCTCCCATCTCAAGTAGACTGAGCGGTTGTCTAGAAGTCCGGCCTGAAAGGCCGGCTTCTATAAGGCGCGGCCCCAAGTTCAACCAGAAACACAAGACTTACAGAGGCGAAA
>JAAEQP010000745.1 GCA_024231375.1 bacterium
ATGAAACTTGCGCCGAAGCTTCGCACGTGGCTTGACGGCATGCGTGGCCGGGGCAAGAAGGACGACATGGACGCCATGGGCGAGGCCGTCGACAACATTCTGAAGTTCCAGGACAAGAAACGGAAGAAGCACTAGGTCTATGAAAGACATCGCGGCATGATGGGGATGGGGTTCAACGAGTTTCTGCTGATGGTCGCCGTGGTGGTGATGTTGAGTGCCGCGGGGGTATGGCCCCAGGTGATGCGCGCGCTGCGTGAGCTTCGCGGAGAATCCGTGCCCGACGACGAACCGGCGCCCAAGGGGAAGCCGATTTCTTCCCAGGAACTGGACGTGTGCTTCAAAATGCTCGGCGTATCGCCGTCGGCTCCGTGGGAAGAGGTCGAGCGCGCCTACCGCAAGAAAGCCAAACTCCACCATCCCGACCGGGGGGGCGACGACGACACCATGCGCGCCTTGAATGAGGCCTACTCACAGATCAAACGCGTCCGCAACAGTCGTTGAATAAGGGGGGATGCCGCCGTGCCCGAGGCCCGCGACCGTTCCGCCGCCGCCTTCGTCCTTGGCATGTGTGTCGTCTGCTTGGGCCTGCTATGCAGCGAATGGGTGGTTGCCCGGACGTTCTCCCCGGACGGTATCCTTCAGGGTCGGACGCTTCTCTACGTGAGGGTCGTCAGCTTCGCGATCATAGGAACCGGGGCCGCCATCATTGCTTTGCATCGGCGATGCAACGCGGCGGATGCGTTGGCCGCAATCGCGCGGCGATTCCCGCGCCTTACGGCTCTCTCCGCGGGATGTGGCCTTGTGCTGGCAGGTTTCGTGCTCACGGAAGCGGTGTTCTATTCGCTGAACGGCCGTCGCGCTCTGGCGCGGCGCATTCATCAGCGATACTCGGCGGACCTGCACCATTACGATCCGTTGCTGGCGTTTCGCGCGGCGCCGAACTCTTCGGTCACGGAAACCATGCACTGCAACGACGAGTTACTGTTCGAGGCAACCTACACCTTCGACGAATTCAGCCGCCGGTCGGTTCCGGGAATGGAGCATGCCGCCACCATGGATCAAGCCGTCGTCTTCTTCGGTGGGTCGTTCGTGTTCGGCGGCGCCTGCGAAGACGACGGCACCTTGCCTTACTACCTCTCGCGACATGCCCCTGGCGTGGCCGTGCACAACTACGGGTTCGGTGGATATGGTCCGGGGCAGATGCTGGCGCAGCTTGAATCCGGAGAAGTGGCGGACCAAACCAGCCCGAATCGTCCCACAGCGGCCGTCTATGTTTATATTCCTGGCCATATCAAGCGCGCGGTTGGTTCGATGCACGTCGCCACAAAATGGGGCCGCTACTTCCCGTGCTACGAACGCGGCGAAGAGGGCGCCTACGTGTTGCAGGGGTCGTTTCAGTCGGCTCACCCCGTGCGGATGTGGTTCTACGATCTTCTTGCGCGGGACCAGGTGATGCAGTACCTCAAAATCGACATTCCTGTGACTGCAGCCCCCGGGCACATGAGATTCACGGCAGGTCTCATCAACGCCGCACGACGGTCCTTCGAGCGCCAGTTCAAGAGCGACCGGTTCTACGTGCTGATCTATCCGCAGCATCCCGTTGGCCCTCTGGCCGATGCCATTGTCCCCTATCTGGAAGACGAGGGCGTGCGGTGCCTCAATTACGCCGACTTGATCGATTTGGCTCAACCCGGATACCTGGTGAAGGTCGACCTGCATCCGACCGCCAAGGCCCACGCCGCGATGGCTCCGCGGCTCGCGGCCGACCTTGCGCTTGGCGGGGAAGGGGGCACATGAACGCGCTGCCACCGTTGACCAGCGAGTCTTGCGCTGAGCCGTCGGGCGCCCTGGAACGCCTTCTGTCGGCGCGATGGTTGCCGTGGTTCCTCATGGCGCTGGCCGTCGCCTTGCGGTTGGGTCGATACCTTCACAATCCCGCGATCTGGCTCGATGAGGGCATGCTGGTTGCCAACATCCTGGATCGGGACGTGGCAGGATTGTTGCAGCCCTTGGAGTATCGCCAAGGCGGTTCCATTCTCTTCCTGTTGGCGCTCAAGGCATGCGTTGCCCTGTTCGGCAACAGCGAATACGCCCTGCGCCTGGCGCCGTTGTGCGCGGGCGTGGTCTCGGTGCCGCTGTTCTACATGGCGGCGCGGCGCACGCTGGCGCCCGCGGCCACATCGGTGGCGCTCGCCGTATTCGCCGTGTCGGAACCGCTCATCCGCTACAGTTCCGAGGTCAAACCCTATTCGCTGGATCTGGTCTTGTCGCTGGGACTGCTTCTCATCGCCATGTGGGTCTGCGACACGCGGAGAGGATGGCTCGCCTGGATCGTCTGGGCCCTGGCAGGCGCTGTAGCCGTGTGGGCGTCGTTCGCCGCGCCGTTGGCACTGGCGGGATTGGGGACTCCTCTGATCGTGGCGGCTGCGTGGCGCAGAGACTGGCGTCGGCTCGCTTGGCTTTCGGGGGTGGTGTGCGTATGGCTGATCAGCTTCGCGGGCTGCTACGTGCTGACGCTTCGCGGGGTCACGACCGACAACGTGGTTCAAGGGTGGTGGTACGGTCACCATATGCCGTTTCCGCCCATGTCTCCGTCGGACGTGAAATGGTTCATCGAGCACGGGCTAGCCATGTTCGCACATCCCGTGGGGCTGACGCTGACGGGGCTTGGCGCGGTGCTGTTCTTGGCTGGCGCGGCGGACGGCGTGCGGCGTGCGCGTCTCATGATCGCGGTGCTGCTTGGGCCGGTCATGGTGACGCTGGCCGTGAGCGCTACGGAGTTGTACCCCTTCACGGAACGGTTTCTGCTCTTCGTTGCGCCCATGGTGATTCTGCTCCTGGCTCACGGTGCGGAGCGCATGACAGCGGTCCGGATTCCGCAATCGGCTCGCGCATTGGTGCTTGCGCTGCTCCTGCTCCAACCGGCCTTGGAGAGCATGGACGATCTCCTGTTGCCCGATACGAACCAGGGCGTTCGGCCCGCCATGGCGAAACTCGCGAGCGACTACCAGGACGGCGACCGCATCTACGTATACGCCTGGGCGCATCCGTCGTTTCGATACTACGTAGCGAAGGAGGGGCTTGAGTTCGCGGACGTGACGGTCGGGGTCAGCTCACGGCGCGACTGGTCATATTACCTCGGAGAGATCGAAGGTCTGCGCGGCAACGGACGGGTGTGGTTTATGTTCGTGCCCGTGGCGGAATTCCTGGGCGGCAAGGAGGAGCAGTTCTTCTTGACGCACCTCGACGGGACGGGGTCGCAGGTGGATGCGCTTCGGACGAAATGGTGTAGCCTTTATCTCTACGACTTGCGGGATTCCGCGGAAGATCGGTGAGCCGCGCGCAACGCGAATCCGGACCCCTCACCCCAACCCTCTCCCGTCGGGAGAGGGGGTAAGGCCAAGCCTCTGACACGCTCCAAGCGTGAAGTGATCGCCGGTCACACGATGTGTTGCCCATGTGCCAGGTTCTGGACCGTTTCTTACCCTCGCCCAACGGGAGAGGGCAGGGTGAGGGGCAGTCTTCTCTTCATTCCCTCGGCCTGGCAGCCTTCCAACCGGCGCGGAGCTGGGCCGTCAACTCCTTGACGAGGGCCTCGTTCTCGGGCCGATTCGCGATGTTCACGTTCTCGTCGGGGTCGGTTTCGTGGTCGTACATCTCGTATTCTGCGAAGTTCTTGGACTCCTTACGCCACTCCGTGAACCGATACCGCACCGTCCGCATGGAGTAGCCCATGAGGCGCCCCACGCCCTTGGGCGAGCGCTGATACTGGCTGAACGCGGCCGTCTTCCAGGGCGTTTTGGGCTTGTCGAGCAATGGTGCGAAGCTGTCGCCTTCCAGACCGCCGGGTTTCGG
>JAAEQP010000746.1 GCA_024231375.1 bacterium
CACGGGGTTCGCATGGCCCGAAAAGGTCCGTATCACGTTGCCGGTGGCCGTGTCCCAGAGCTTGGCGGTGTTGTCATTGCTTCCCGTGAGGACCCGTGCGCCATCGGGGCTAAACGCCACGGAATACACGGGGTTCGCATGGCCCGAAAAGGTCCGTATCACGTTGCCGGTGGCCACATCCCAGAGCTTGGCGGTGTCGTCATGGCTTCCCGTGAGAATTTGGGCGTTGAGGCCGTTGACCTCCTCGCCATCGGTGAGCCCGTCGCCATCGGTGTCGGCAAGGGTTGGGTTGGTGCCTGCGTCGAATTCCCCGCCGTTCGTGAGGCCATCGCCGTCCTCATCCTCATCCGCGCCTTCGGCGCCGACGCCGTAATGGCCGACCCATTGCGCGTAGGTGGGCGCCTCTTGCGTGAGCGTCACGGAAACGGGATCGTAGGCCGGATTGTCCGACGTGATGGTGATGGTGCATGTCCGCGCTGCGGCGGTGAGGTTTGTGGAACATGTGGCGATGAGGGTGGCCTCGTTCTCCGTGGAGCCTGTCGGCGCGATCTCCACCCAATCGGCGCTGTCGGCCGCAGTCCACTGCGTCGGACCGGCCGTGTTGTATACCGTGTACGCAGTGCTTGCGCAGTCCCAAGCCACCGTGCGCTCCGCCGGTGCGGCAAAGAGGGCCTGCTGCCCGCCAGCGGCGGGGGTAGGATCCACGCCATCCCAAAGCCCATCGCCATCTGTGTCGGGATGCCTGGGGTTGGTGACGAGCCCATCCGTGTCGCCGTGGGTGCCGTCTCCGTAGAGTTCCTCGCCATCGGACAGGCCATCGTGATCCGAATCCGCCAGCGTCGGGACAGTGCCCAAAGCATGCTCCTTCTTGTCGGAGACACCATCGCCGTCGGTATCGGCCGAGAGTGGATCCGAATAGAATGCCCGGGGATGAAACGCCACGGAGTACACGAAGTCTGCATGGCCTGAGAAGGTTCGTATTTCGTTGCCGGTAGCGGTGTCCCATAGCTTGGCGGTTTTGTCAAAGCTCCCCGTGAAGACCTGGGCGCCATCGGGGCTGAAGGCCACGGAAAGCGCAAGGCCTGCATGGCCTGAGAAGGTCCGTATTTCATTGCCGGTTGCTGTGTTCCATAGCTTGGCGGTTTCG
>JAAEQP010000747.1 GCA_024231375.1 bacterium
GGCGATATCGGCATGTACCGGGTGGGGTATCAATCGTATGGGGGCGAGGTGGTTGAGATGCCGGTGTCGTGGACGGGGCATTTCACGACGGAGAGCGGCATTTCGTACGTGCCGAACCTGCCGCGGATGGGGCGAGACGTGGTCTTCATCCACTCGCCGTGGAAGGTGACGCCGGGGAAGGCGTGGGTGGACTATCGCCTGCGGTTGCCGGAGACGGGACCGGTCGCGTTGTCCTTCGGGATTGCCATGAAGGAGGACTCGGTGATTCCGGGACGAAGCGACGGGGTCACGTTCAGTTGTGTCATCACCGAGGGCGGGCAAGCGCGCGAGCTGATGCGGGAGCACCAGGCAACGGCTGACTGGAAGGATTTTCAGTTTGACCTGACGTCCTATGCGGGCAGGACGGTGACGCTGCGGCTTCGGGTGGAGCCGGGGCCGGAGAACAGTCCCAGTTGGGATTACTCTTATTTCGGCGACGCGACGATCGTGTGTGGGAGCGAAGCGGAAGGAAAGACGGATCTGTTGGCGACGCTGACGTCCACGAAGGCGTGCCGGGCTGTGGCGGACGTCGACTTGAGGGTGCTGTCGAACGACCCCGGCAAGGGCATTGTTCCGTCCAATGCGTTGCCGTTCCGGAACCACATTGAGAAGACGGCAAAGGGCTACGACTTCGTCTACGAAGGCGCGGATTGCCGTGTTGTGTATCACTACGAGCCGCACACGGGCACGTTGGAGGACTTCACGGTTCAGATCGATGAGAGCGTGCCGTTTGAGCCGGCGTTGGGCGGCGGCGTGACCGTCGTGACGGGCGGCACAGGCGAGGAGCGCTTTGAGCGGGCGCGTGGGGGGGAGGCGGTCAAAGTGGCACTCGACGCTGAGAACCAGTCCCTCCGCGTGGTGTGGGCGTATCCTGGAGAAGGCGATGTCTTGCGGATAGCATGGAGCTTTCGCATTGTGGGCAAGGCGCTTGCGGTGGAAGTCTCGTCGGAGCAGGCGCGCATCAGCGAATTCAGTCTCGGCGCCGAAGGCAACGTTCCGTTCCGGAAGACGTTCAGCATTCCGTACCTCGAAGGACAGGTGAAGTACTTGCCCGGGCAGAACGTGTTTTCGTGCCGGTATCTCGACTGGACGGTTTCGCACGCGTCGCGGTGTCCCCAAGGGACGGCGACGTACGAGCCCAAGACGGACGGGTCGCGGAATGCCTTGGTTGAGAGGGGCTACATCGCGGTGTCGCCGAACGTGCACGAGGTATTGCCGAACATTCCGCACCCGCC
>JAAEQP010000748.1 GCA_024231375.1 bacterium
AAAGCGGCATCGTGATGCCGCACTCCAAACTCGGACCTCGTCTAGAACGTTCCTTCGGTTTGCATTGCGACAGCGTGAAGGTGTCCCCTCCTCGTCGATTTGGTGCGATTTCTCGGCCGTCGGAGCCTTTGTACCCTGATAGCAGGTCGAGTATGATGCCGTCTTCAACCCTCTCCCCGCGGGAGAGGGTAGGGTGAGGGGTCCGGACTGGCGCCTCAGGACGCCGATCTCTACTCCTTCCGGTTCACCAAGTAGTAGGAGAACACACCATGACGCTCAGCCGCCGTTCCTTCCTTCGTACCTGCGCCGCGGGAGGTGCGGCTCTTGCCTTGGGTAGTGTCACCGCACCGAGACACGTCCGTGCCGCCGGGGACCGACCGAACATCATCTTCATCCTGGCGGACGACTTGGGGTGGGCCGAGTTGGGAAGCTACGGCAACACCTTTAACGAAACGCCAAACCTCGACCAACTGGCCGCGGACGGGATGCGGTTCACGCAAGCCTATGCCGCGGCGCCGGTTTGTTCGCCCACGCGCGC
>JAAEQP010000749.1 GCA_024231375.1 bacterium
ATCCATTGTTGCAGCGTTCGCCAGAGCACGAGTGTGAGGAAGCAAACGAGAATGTGGGCCTGCACGCGCTCCGTTTTCTGGTGGTAGACCGGGCGCAGCCCCAGGTCGTGTTTGCTGATGCGAAAGCTGTCCTCAATTTCCGTCAAGCTTATGTAGGTTCGCCAGAGTTCCCCAGCGTCGCGGCTCTCCAGGTTAGTGCGCAACAGGTAACACCCGTCCGACAGCTCGGCCCAGTCGTGGTCGTCTCTCTTTTGAGCAATGGACATCGACAGACGTACACCGCTCTTATGCTGTGAATCGGGGTCTTCCGCGATGTGGACTTCGAAGAACCGCGCGGCGCGCGAGTACTTCTGAAACAAACGACCTACGCGGCGTTCGGCCGCACTGCGCTTGCGCAAGGCGCGCGTAGCTGCTTCGATGCGGGCCTTGAGTTTCGCAAGCTCCCCGGCCAGCCGGGTGCGTTGCTTCTCACGGATGGCGCGGTCTTTCTCGATCCGGCTGCGCGACCGGCACAGTACATAGGTTTCTTCACACCCGTCGGGCGCGACGCATAACTTCACATCGACGCCAGGTTCCACCTCCGCCCAGTCCTGTTCCATGAGGCGCGCCTCGAACTTCTTGAGCATGCTCTTGGGCGTGCCCACAAGGTATTTCGCGCCGGAGCCGCGCAGCATTTCGAGGTTGTCTTCACTGACCATGCCGCGATCCATGACCCACGTGCGCCGCTCGTGGCCGTACTTCGCGCGCATCATCTCCACAATCTCATCGACGGTCGTTACATCGGTCCGATTGCCGTCGAAGACTTCATAGGCCAGCGGCAAGCCTTCGGGCGTGACAACCAAGGCAATACACACCTGCACGCAATCGGGACGCTTGTCGCGCGAGTACCCCCGTTGCGCCTGGGGGTTGCCCTTGGCTTGACCCTCGAAGTAGGTTGACGTGACATCATAGAGCAGCACGTCAAACGTGGTCCCAAAGAGTTCGCCATACACCTGCTGGAAGTGCCGGAACAGGGCGTCCTTATGTGGAAGCAACGCATCGAGGGCGCGATACAACCGGTCGTCGTTTATCTTTTCCGCCGGCACGTCGAGCAGATCATCCAGCGCCGTCTTGCCATACCAGAAGTCAGCGATGTGAAGTTCCGAAGACGGCGCACAAAACCGGGCCAGCGTGAGGATGCACGCCATCACGCCCCAAGGCAAGTCCTCGCGCCCAGGAGGCATGACGTCGTGAAAAAAGGCGTCAAGCTTCAGGCGGCGCCACAGCGCCAGGCCAAGATAAACTTCGCCAAACCGTCGCAGCCGTTCCACCCGCGCCCGGGAAGTATCCACGGTGGCCCACGCCGGAGGAGAAGGGTTGGGGAAGAGAAGATCGCGCTGGCTGGCCCGGCCGTCGAGCGCATCGCGGATCTGTTCCCACCCGACGCGGACTTCCTCATCGACGCCCGGCAGTTTTCCGATCGTGGCTACGGTGCGCTGCCGCGGTCCTTCGGCGGTCCGGACCGATTCGACCAGCGACCAGTATTCGTAGGTCACGCTGTTTTTCGTGCGTCGATGCCGTCTGAGAAACATCCGTTCATGGCCTCCACCATGAACCTATGGTCGCACAAATCGCCCGAGTCGTCCAGGGGGTGGTCTGCACTACACG
>JAAEQP010000750.1 GCA_024231375.1 bacterium
ATGCCGTGGCATTCAGGGTCATTCCCGCGCGTCGGTCGCGAAGGGGACCGCTGTCTTCAACGTCGGCATCGCGGCTGCTGCGCGCGTCGCGCACCGCGGCGACCCAGTCCCCTTCAATGCTCCCCTCGGACGCTTTGTGCCACATGACACTCCCGGCTCGTGCCAGCGTGTCGCCTCTGAAGGCCAGGAACAACCCCACCATGCGGTCACCGGCCGATCTGAAATAGAATGACGGCCTGTGGGAGAAGTTGTCCGCCTTCAAATCCAGTTGCGCGTAGTCGCCGTTGCTTGAGGCGTTGATAATCTGCGCAGTGAACTCCTCCCAGGGATTCTCGGCCTCATCCTCTGTCAGCCTGAACCGCGCTATCCGCGCTTCGCCTATCAAGTTGCTGAGAAGGCCGCGGCGGAAGCTGAGCCGAACGGCGTAGACATACTCGTTTCCGTCCGACGAGTACTCGTCGCTGAAACTGGCAATCCACGATCCCTTGAAGCGTTGGTCCGTCGAAGATCCCGGTATCACGACATCCGGACTGTCCGTGTCGCCTCCGTCATCCCCGTCGCCGGGTTCCTGGCTATCAGGCACGCCCGACGAATCCCCGATTGGCGCAGGCCATTCGAAGCCGTCTCCGTCGCAGCCCGTCACCGCGACGGGAATTGCGAGC
>JAAEQP010000751.1 GCA_024231375.1 bacterium
ATCATGGAGATCGATCTGGACCTTCGGTTTCAGGGCGAGAACGAATTCGAGAACGGGTGTTTCGTCGAGAGCGACCCGCACGGTATCGCCAAAGAGATGACGCTTGCCCTGATGAAAGAACTCCGGCGCCGGGGCTGCTACTTCTTCTCGGCGGTCGTGTACGGTAAGGCCGCGGAGAACGAGTTCTACCGGTCCCTCGGGTTCTACGCGAACGCGGACCACGTCAACTACATCATCGACGCGCGCCCGTACGTGCCTGGGGGCGAGGAGCGGGGCGCGCGGATCGACGAGAGCTAGAACCCAAGACAGCAAAACGGCGGACGCCGGGGGGGACGGCGCCCGCCAGCCGCGGGCGGGAGGGTGCCCGCGAACAATCGCAGGGGGAGACCTGCGATGGGGGTCTCAACTGGTCTTGGTCACGAAGCGATCAAAGCATCGTCGTCCAGAGGGAGTACCTGTTCGGGCGATGCGATCTTGTCTGGTTTGTGTCCCCACAATGAGGGCCGTCCCGCACGCACGGCGCGGTGCCGGTCGGGCGGCAGGAACACCGGCCGCATGGCTCTCGTTCCGTTGCGCGCCCCAGTCTTCTTGTTGCGTATCATCATTGCCTCATCTTTCAATGCATCGGTCGTGCCGCGTGCCGACTCATCCCACCCCCGCCGCCGTGTAGGCGGTTTCGGGCCAGACGTCGCCCATGGCGCCGCTGAGCGCTCCGTCATCCGCAATGCTCTCTAGCAGGGGAATGAGAGCCGTCACACATCGGCCCCCGTCGGAGAAGCCGAGCGAGTCGGACAGGGCACGCGCGACAAACAGCCCGCGGCGGGCGACCGTTGGAGGCTCACCGGAAAAGGTCGTGCTTGTCTCGTCGTGGGCAAAGCCGGGACCCTCGTCAGCAACCGCCAGTTCGACGAATCCGGGGGCCACCATCGAGAGTCGGCACCGGACACTCCTGCCAGGGTCGGAAGCGTTGCCATGTTTCACGGCGTTGTGGAGCAGTTCGTCGAGAACCAAATACACGGGCACTGCGTTTCCCGTTCCGTGATCTTCGAGAAATCCGTGAAAGGCCTCGTGCGCGAGTTTGATGGCCCGCTTCTCAGACGAGATCTCAAGCCGGATATGGTCTGCTCCTTGGTTGATCCGGAAGAACACAGTGCCGACCCTCCTATCCGATCAAGTCACTCCTTAACGCATGCTTCCAATCATCGACGCCAGGAGAGGAGCATACGCCGTGCCAGACAGACCCAACACCCGTAACTGCTTTTACAGAAACAGGATGCGAGAATCTCGGCCACGACCTCCGAGCTTCTCCTCCTGTGAGAAATGTCCATCAAACTTGGGCTGGTTCAACGCAAGCCCTTCTACAGCACGGGGATAGGACACTATATGAGAAGTGTCCTTTGATTGAGATAGGTCAACCTTAACGGACCAGGGAAGTACATGGGTGCCGCGATTCGTCGGCATCCGACCGATGGCCGGTTGGGTCACCGTGCGCATCGCCCGCCAACTCCTCAGTGCCGCTGCGTCCCGCGTCGGCAGTGTCGGCGGCACCGAGACAAAGAAATGGCGGGCGCCGGGGGGG
>JAAEQP010000752.1 GCA_024231375.1 bacterium
ACCGGCGAAAGGCGGCCGAAGTCCTTGGCATGAGCTATCAGACCCTCCGTCGGCGCATCGAGAAGTATGGGCTGAATCAGCAGGGCTAACCGGCATCGGCACCCGTTCTCGTTCACTTGTGTGGTCAGATATTGTTCAGTTCTGACGAATCACGGCCTGTTTCCACGTGGAGTTGATCACTTCTTGGACTTCAGAATCCGCCGTAAGTAACTGATGAACAGTGATTTGGGGCAGATATACGGGACTTGGCACATAACATGCAGTATAGATGGCAGCGCGATTGAATGGTCGCGCGGGCGGCTGGTGCGGCCGCACACAATTTAACGTGGTGGAAAAGGGGCCTGGGGCTTAGGCTGGTTCACCATGGCAGGGATGAAGAGACCCTATTTGGAGGAGATGTAGCATGAAGCTGCGGATGACAGCATTTACACTGCTTGCAGCGGTTCTAGTGGCCGTTCCGGCGTCTGCGAGTTTGACCACGCCGGACGAAGTTACTGTGGGCGCTGGTGAGCTTTACCTGTGGCAGATCTTCAACGAGTTGTACGGCACGAGCTACGCTGCAGGCCCGGGTTTGACCCCAATGGCCGACTTTGTTGCCGACTGGGGCCTGGACATCGAAGTGTGGACACCGGTTGGCGAGCAGCAGTTCGAGTTGGAAGCTGCCTGGATGAACGCCTACTTCACCCAGGACCTCGGCTTCTACACGCCGGGCGACCCCGGAAGTATCGATTTCAGCGTGATGGCTCCCGTCACGAACGCCTATGCGGGGCTGGGCGATCTTCGCGGTCTTGGGTTGACGGGTTCGTTTACGACCTCCAATCCTTTCGGTATCGCGGACTTGGCCACGGACCCGAGCCCGGGTTCGACTTTCGAGTTGACGTGGTTCTCCGAGGACGCACTCAACGACCCGCCCCCCGTGTACGGTTGGAACGACGATGATCCTCACATCATCTTCTTCCGCACGCCCATCGAAGGGACCTACATGGTGGCCGTGGAAGACCTGCCCCTTGAGCACGAGTTGAGTCACCGGGACTACAACGATTTCGTCTTCGAGTTCCGTACGGTCGTTCCGGAACCGGCCTCCGTGACGGTGTTGGCCCTTGGCCTTGCTGGTCTGGCAGTACGTCGTATGCGGCGGCGCAGGTAACGGCGCAAGTACACAACAATCGATCCATCCAGCGGGCGCTTGAGCTTCTCAAGCGCCCGCTGCTTTTGTGCCCACTAGTCCCTTGGTTGACAGGGGCATAGGGAAGGGGGCGCCGCGAATAAAGCCCCTTGGGTCTGTGTTCTTACAATGAGCAACATTGTGTCACGGTCGGGTAACTGGCAGGCGGGCGCCTAGGCTGATAGGTTCTGCGTGGCGCCCCATCGGGGAGGGCTTGGTAGAGGCGGCGGGAGAGCGGGGCGGGGAGCATCACTGGATTCGGATGGTTCGCCGACCACAGACCACAAGGGTGTGTTTTCCATTGCAATACCAGGGCATGTCCTATACAATATATTGTGGGTTAAGGGGATCGGTACGGATTCGTGGTGGTGGCGGCGGGAAGACGCCCCAATATCCATGCCCTTTGCATGGCGGGGCGACTTGGATGCAGGCCGTCCAAGCGCGAGTATCGTTGGTCCAGACAATGGGGGATTCGGACGCGTGACGCGAGTCAGTTCATTACGCGCGCTGCCGGAAGACATGGTCCAGGCGCCTCTCCACGAGGAGTTTCTGGGCGTGTCTGCTGCTGTCGACCGGATCCGAGAGACCGTGGCCCGGCTGGCCGGCGCCGATCTGACGGTGCTGATCACGGGCGAAAGCGGCACCGGCAAGGATATCGTGGCCCGTCTTCTCCACAAACAATCGCCCCGGTACGGCAAACCCTTCATCAAGGTCAACTGCCCCGCCATTCCCGAAACGATTATCGAGAGCGAACTGTTCGGATATGAACGGGGCGCCTTCACCGGAGCCCAGGCCTCCAAGCCCGGCCGGTTCGAACTCGCCAATCAGGGAACCATTTTCCTCGACGAGATCGCCGAGATGCCGCTTCATGTCCAGGGCAAGCTGCTTCAGGTGTTCGACGGCGAAGACGTGATGCGAATCGGCGGCACCCAATCCATCCAGACCGATGTCCGGCTGCTGGCCGCCACCAACGTGGTGCTGGAGGACGCCGTGCAGGAGGGCCGTCTCCGGGAGGATATCTACTTCCGCCTCAACGAGATGGTCGTTCATCTTCCGGCTCTTCGCGAGCGCCCGGAGGACATTCCCGTTCTCGGCGAGCACTTCAACTACAATTTCTGCCAGCGGTTCGACAAGGACTACGCCCCCCTGCCCGAGGATACGCTGGAGGCCATGTGCGCCCAGGAATGGCGCGGTAATGTGCGCGAGCTGGCGGCACGTGTCAAGAAGTATGTTGCTACGGGCAGTCAGGAGGCGTTGCTTGAGGAGGAAGACGAGGGGCATCGTCGTCGAGAGCCCTCCGAAGGCGCGGAGGAGCCGGGTGGCCCGGTTCCAGAGCCGCCGGAGCCGGAACGCACCTTCGTCCCCCTGAAAGAGGCGGCTCGCAGGGCCGTGGAATCGACGGAACGCAGTCTCATCGAGGAGGCGTTGCGTCATACGCTGTGGAACCGACGGAAAGCCGCGAAGTTGCTGCAGGTCAGCTACAGTTCGCTGCTCCGCCGGATTGATGCATATGGGATCGGGAAACCGAAGCCGGAGTAGGGTCACGTGAAGGATCACACACAACTTGGTGTCCGGTTGGCAGTGGCGATAATCGCGGTTGCGGCGCTCAGCTCGGGCTGTCAGACCGTGCTGAACGCTGTCAACCCCGTAGAGCAACGGGCCACGGTGCCGACCGCCGAACTTCTTGGTGAAGAGGCCGCGGTGGCGCAGGAGGCGCGTGTGGCCAAGTCGTCCGCCACGGATCCCGGCGATGTGCCGTACGCGATCGGGCCGGGCGACATGCTCGAGTTCCGCTCGTTCGACGACCCCACGCTCAACCAGGAAGTCCAAGTCCGTTTCGACGGGACCGTGTCGCTTCCCTTGGTGCCAGACGTGCGTGTGGCAGGCAAGACGCGGGACGAGGCGCTCGGGGAGATCGAAGCCGCCTACACGGACGTGTTCAAGGAGCCCCAGATCGCGTTGACGGTGCGCGCCACGGAGAGTAAGACGTTCTACGTCCTGGGCGACGTCATGCAGCCGAGCGAGTATCCCTATCGGCGGACGACCACGGTCCTGCAAGCCATCAACGTCGCGGGCGGACAACGGTTCAGCGGGCAGGGCGACCAGGACCTCCTGTCGCAGCAGGGCACGCTCACCAAGGCGTTCGTCATCCGGGGTTGCGGAGAGGACCGCGAGATTGTCGAATGCGATCTGCGCGGGCTCACGGAACCGGGCGCGCACCCGTCCGATACGCCGGTCTTCCCCGGTGACTTTGTCTATGTGCCGGAAGGTGTGAACCTGGTCTACGTCCTGGGTGAGGTCCGGCAACCCAGCGTGTTTCAGTTGGCCGAAGGCCAGACCCTTACGCAGTTGCTGGCCCGCGCGGGAAGCCCCACTGCGTCGACCGCCCGGATGCGTCATGTGGTGCTGATTCGCCCCAAGGATGCCCAGAACGCGGACGTGATGGTGATCAACCTGCGAAAGGTCCTCCGGAGCGGTCACGACACCACGCTCCGGGCGGGCGACATTGTCTACGTGCCCCGGCGGCCGCTCGTGCGGATCGAAGAGTTCGTGAACCGGTTCACCGGCTCCATATCGCCGCTGCTGAGCCTGTATTCGCAGGCGTGGGAAACGAAGTACACGAAGAAGCGCCTGGAGGTCCTGTACGATGTCGATGAACCGGGCGACATGGTGAACACGCTCCAGAACATCGAGGCCTACGGACAGATCCTTCAGGGATACACGACGAGCCTTCCCCAGCCGCCCCCTCTGATCGAGTAGGAGGACGGTTGGCGTGTGTAAGCTACGAATGTGGCGTGCGGACCAGAGGAATCAGTCATGACATCGGAATTCTCAACAGAATTGGCGGCTGCGTTCGGACCGGAGACCGGACCGTCTCGTCCGGAAGGCCGAAAGCTTGACATCAAGCGGCTGCTCCGGATGCGCGGTCTCCTCATGGTGGGGGTGTTCCTGACCTCGGCGATTCCGGTCTGCTTGGCGGCCTGGTTCCTCATTCCGCTGAAGTACGAGGCGTGGGCGAATATCCAGTTCCTCCAGAAGCGGCCCGAAGTGCTTGGCTTGGGCGACGAGGATTACCGCAGGAACTACGAGCAGTGGGTCCAGACGCAGGTGAGCTTGATGGGCGGAAACACCATTCAGACACGGGTGTTGGACCTCCCTGCGGTGCGGAGTCTTCCGGTCCTCGCCGACACTAGAGATCCCCTCCTCAAGCTGAAGAGCATGATCCAGGCGCGGCTGAATCCGGGCACGGAGTTGGCAACCATCTCGGTGCGCGCCAGGGACCGCGACGTGGCCCTTCTTATCGTCGATGAGACTGTCGCGAAGTACATGAACTATGCGCTCGGGCTGACTACGAGCCAAGATGCGGACATCGTGTCGACCCTGTTGAGCGAGGAGAAACAGGTGGAGCAGGAGTTGGCAACCCTGCGCGACCGCATCAGCCAGCGGAAGCGGTTGACGGGCGTGGCGTTGCTGGCCGACAAGGAGGCCATCTCGGCCGAAACGCAGACGTACCATGAGAACCTTGCCCTGGCCAAGACGGACTTGTTCGGGATGACGACGGATGTGGAGCAGTCGGAGGAGGTTATTGCCAATCTGACTGCACTCAAAGCCCAGTTCAAGGAAACTCCGGACGAACCCATCTATGAATACGGGATCGAGACGACCGTCACCAGCGACCGGTCGGTCGGCGTCAACAAGGACGCGCTCGCGGCCCAGGAGGTGGAACTCGCGCAACTCGAGGACGTCTACCAGCCAGGCGCCAAGCAGTTGAAGGTGGCGGTGCAGGCGCGGGACACGGCGGAGAAGAGCCTCGCCGACGCGAAGCGGAAGGCCCGGGAAGAGGCGCTGGAGTCGCTGATCGAGACCTATCGGATGCAACTGGACACGGCCTCCCGGCAGTTGGAAAGTGCCCAAGCCCGGGTGACGGAGTTCGAGTCGAAGCTGAGCGAGGGCGAGGCGCGGGCCATGGAATTGTCGGAGGCCTTGGCCGACGTCGAACTGATGGAGAAGGACGCGGAGGGCCTTGAAGCGCGGCTCGGGCGCATTCGCACGCGTCTCCGGGACAAGAGCGTGGAGAGCAACGCGCCCGCCAACATCCAGATCGCATCCACGGCTCAGGCCGGCGAAGCGCCCGACTACGGCCCGCGCCAGCAGTCGATGGTGCTTGCGGTGGCGGCATGCATGTGCCTCGCGGTGGGCCTGGGGATCGCGCGTGAGTTGACGGACCAGCAGGTGCGTACGCCCCAGGATGTGGCGCTTGCCACGAACCTTCCCATCCTGGCCGTGATCCCCGACGCCAAGCTTGATCGGCTGCCCGTGAAGAAGGATGGCCTTCTGGTGGCCGCGGACCATCCCGACAGTACCACGGCGGACGAATACCGGCGTATCATCACGCGCGTCATCTATCCTCCTGAAGGGTCCGCCGAACTCAACACATGCCTTGTGACCGGTCCGTCCCGCGCGGACGGGAAGACCTCCGTCGCCTGCAATCTGGCGATCGCCCTGGCACAGGCCAGTCGGCGCGTGCTGCTTGTGGACGTGGGAGCGCGGCGCGCGGACGTGGAGCGCTTGTTCGGCTACGCGCGCGGCCCGGGGCTGAGCGAAGCTTTATCGGGAACGGCGGACTCCTCGCATGTGGTTCGCGAGACGCGCTACCCGGACCTGCATATCGTGGGACCGGGCATGAGTACGGGGAGCCTCGCCGGGCGGCTGGCATCGCGCGACGCTATCGAGTTTTTCGAGAAGGCCGAAGAGGCCTACGATCATGTCATCATCGACACGCCGCCGGCCCTGCTCATGGCGGACGCCAAGCTGCTGGCCCCCGTGGTAGACGGTGTCGTTTTGGTGGTTGGCTCGCAGGTGTCCAGCCTGGGCATGGTGCGACGGTGCTGCAACGAATTTCGGCAGATTGGCGCGAACCTGATCGGCGTCGTGTTGAATTCGGTCAAGCTGACGCCGGGCGGGTACATGCGTGAGAACCTCGACCAATTCTACGCCTACAGCCAGGACGATGGCGGCGGTGCCCCGGCCGAGTGGTCCGTGGAACCACCGCAAGCCCCGACCCGTCCCGTGGACGATGAGGACGCCGAGGATGCTCCGTCGATCATTCTGGTGGAGGACGGCGAGCCGGATGACGGCTCGGAAGACCGGTAATGGACCGCACCGGGACGCGCCGCGCGACAGTGCGTTGCGTCCTCTGACGGACGGGTCTTGGCCCGTCCCAGCCCAACCCGGGACTGAGTGATGACTACTGAAACGGTGGAACTTTTCAATATCCGGTTCGACAACGTGACCTTTGAGGAGGTGCGTGGCCGCATCGCCGAGCGTATCGAGAGCCGCGAGCCTTCCTACGTCGTCACTCCGAACGTGGATCACGTTTGCCGCTACGCCAAGGACGAGCACTTCCGGACGGCCTACGGCGGCGCCTATCTTGTACTGGCGGATGGAATGCCCTTGCTGTGGGCGTCGCGGCTACTCGGGAAGCCACTGTATGAGAAACTGAGCGGATCCGACCTGGTCCCGCTTCTGTGCGAGTTTGCCGCGCAGCGAGGATACACGGTGTTCTTCTTCGGCGCGGAGCAGGGGGTGGCGGAGGAGGCTATGCACCGCCTGTGCAAACGGTATCCGGCCCTGCAGGTAGCCGGGGCCTACAGCCCTCCGTACGGATTCGACGAATGCCCGGAGGAGAACGCCAAGGCCGTCGCGAAAATCGCTCAGGCCCGGCCCGACATCTGTTTTGTCGCGCTGGGGTGTCCGAGGCAGGAATACTGGATGGAGCGGCATTTTCGGGAGGCGGACGCCTCCGTCATGTTGGGCGTGGGCGCGGCACTCGACTTTGCCGCCGGGAAGCAGAAGCGTGCGCCGGTGTGGGTCCAGAACTGGGGTATGGAGTGGCTGTGGCGTCTGTGCCATGAACCCCGGCGGCTCTGGCGCCGCTACCTCGTCGAAGACTCGTATTTCCTGAGTGTTTTGTGGCGTGAATGGCGTAAGGGCCGCCGGGCGTGAACGCTCCGTCGGCGCAACGGTCCTAGGATGTGATGTATGGCCCGACGATTCTGGAAATGGGTGTTGATCGGTTGTGTGACGATGATCCTGCTGGCCGGCGCGGGGGTCGGGAGCCTCTACGCCTACAAACAACATAGAAACACGGTGTGGTTGGAGACGGCCGAGGAGGCGTACGCGGCGGGAGAGTGGACGGAAGCGCGCAACTTCTACGCCAAGTACATCCCCCAGGAGCCGGACAACGTAGCCCTGCTGTTGAAGTACGCGCAGGCGAGTCTGAACATCTTCCAGAATCGGGCCGCCTCACTCAGTCAGGCGCTCACCGCGTACAACCAGGCCCTCTCGCACGACCCCGGAAACGACGAAATCCGCGAGAAGGTTATCGACCTGTATGAGCGGATGGGCGGCTGGGACGCGCTGGAGTACCGGGTCGGCGAATGGCTTGCAGCCGATCCCACCAACCCCGAATACAAGCTTCTGCGAGCCCATGCGCTCGAACGGTTGGGTCGTCGCGACGAGGCCATCGACGCCTACGAGGAATTGGCCGCCGACGGATCGGCCTCGGCGGAGGTCTATGGCAGTCTGGCGCGTCTCTTGCGCGAACGGGGTCTTGAGGCGCAGGCCGAGGCCGTGCTGGAACAGGCCGTCGAACGACGGCCGGACGACGGGCTCGTGTATCTTGAGTTGGCACGGCACCACACACGGCCTCTGGATGTGGCGCAGGTGCGGCGGGACCTGGAACGAGCGATCGAGCTCGCTCCCGAGGAGGCCGATATCCTGCTGATGGCCGCGCAGCTTGCCACCATGCGCCGCGACACCGACCGGGCCGTCGAGCTCGGGAGGCGAGCAGTCGCGGCCCAGCCCGGTCGGTCGCTGCCCTACCTCGCTCTTGCCAACACGTACGCCAACGCGGACCGTCTGGATGAGGCCATTTCCCTGCTCGATGCCGTGGACAGGGCCATGGCCGTCGATGCGCCCGAACTCCTCATCACGCTCGCCGACTACCTGATCGCAACGGGACGGATCGACGAAGCCGACGAGACAATCGCATTTTACGTTGACGCCTATCCCGACCAGACGCCCATTCAGGATTACTTTGTTGCCAGAAAGGCCATCGAGAGCGGCGACGCGGCCTCGGCTGTGAGCCTGCTGTCGCCGGTCACGAAACGGTTGCCCGGATTCCTCCCCGCACGGTACGCGCTCGCCGTCGCCTATCTCGACACCGGCCAACGCGACCTCGCCCGCACTCTGCTTGAGGCGTATATCAACGACAACCCGGGCGATCTGCGTGCCCAGATCCTGCTCGCCCAGCAGTTCGGCCGCGCCCGCGGGCTTCGGGAGATCGACACGCGCGCCAAAGTCATCCTCGCCGACGAGAAATCGGGACCCAGCGTCCTGCTGTCGGCCGGCGCGACGCTGCTCGACTCGGCCATGCGATCCGGGAAGACGAAGATCCACATCGGAACGATCCAACAGTTGCTTGAACGCGCCATCTTGGCCGATCCTCAGATGGTGAACGCCTACATCGCCTTGGCAGAGGCGCTTCTCGCCATCGGCGACGCGGACGGCGCCCAAGGCGTGCTGCAACGTGCAGTGGACGCAGGCGTCCCCTCCGACGAACTTACTCTAGCCCGAGCAGGCATCGCCGTCGCATCGAACGACGCCGAAGCCGCAAGAAACCTGTGCGCCGAGGCACTCTCCCGATCCGAGACCCTCGCGGACGATGCTGTGGTGTGGGCCGGCTTCTTCAGCCGCCGGAACCAAGCCGACCACGCCATCGCGCTTCTCACGGATACCGCGGAGAACCTGGGCGGCGAGGCCCGGGTTCGGTTGCTCGTGGAACGGGCATCCCTTGTGGCTCGACTGGCCGACGCAGGAAGGGCCCTGACGTGGCTGGAGGAAATCGCGGCGGAGGTGCCCGAGGATGGCGACGTCCGTGACCGGTTCGATGAGGCCAAGCTGGCTGTGGCCCAGCAACTGCTCCGGGAGGGAACACCCGAGGCCGAGGCGAAGGCGAGGCAGATCGTCGAGGAGGCTCGTGAACAGGGGAGCGAATCCGCCACGTTGCGCACGTCGCAGGCCATGCTGCTGCTTCGCGGGGACAATCCCGACTATGATCGCGCTCGGGAGTTGCTCGACGAGGCGATCCGCGCCAATCCGGACGACGTCGGCACCTTGATGGCCATGACCTACGTCCGCTCCACGCAGGACGATCCGGAGGGCGCCATCGAATACGCCCAGCGCGCCGTAGTGCTGGCGCCTCGATTGGCCGCGGCCCAGACTCAGTTGGCCGAGCTGCAGATCAAACTGGGCCGCTATCTTGAGGCTGAACGCGTTCTGCAGGGTGTGCTTCAGACCCAACCCGGGAACGTGCGCGCGCTGAAGTTGCTGGTTAGCGACTACCTCGCCGTGGGGCGGTTGCAGCAGGCGGAGGCCGCGTTCGAACGGCTTCTCGAGGCGGTCGGCGATGACCGTGCTCACCGCGCGGACTTGGACCGCATCCGCGGCCGGATGCTCATGGCCCGCGGCAACAATGCCGGCGCCGAAGCGTTCCTGCGGGAGTTGGTGAAACGCGATCCCTCCGATTTCGATGCGGTCCGGCAACTGGCGGTCGCCGTGGGCGCGCAAGGTCGATCCGAGGAAGCCCGGCGCCTCCTCGAGGACTATGCGAGCCGGGAGGGGGACGATCCCGCATCGTGGGTTGCCTTGGGCGATTTCTATCTCACGATGCAGTCGCGCGAATCCGTGGGTGAGGCGTCGACCGCGCTGACCCGGGCCCTGTTGATCGACCCGGAGTATCTGCCCGCGTTGCGGGGCATGATTGAAGTCCAACTACGACAGGGCGCCGAGAGCGAGGCGTTGCGCTTCTGCGACCGCTACCTGGACCAACGCCCGGACGAAGCTCAGGTGCTGTATAGGAAGGCGGGGCTGCTGGCGCGTTCTCCTCAAACGATGGCGGAAGCGCTGGAGACCGTTGAGCGGGTGATCGGTCTGGACGAAACCCCGGAGGCCCTCGCTCTGCGCGGTCTAATCCGGCTCTCCCTGGAAGACTATGCCGAGGCGCTCAGCGACCTCCAGACCGCCTCGCGGACCCTGGCCGCGCCGGGCGCGGAAATCGACGCGGGTGTAGCAGAGGCGTATCTGGCCCTGGGCGAGCGGGACTTGGCCAAGACCTTCTACGATTCGGCACGGCAGAAGGTGGCGCGGGGCGGCGCCGCGAATCCCGACCGCATGCAGCGTCTCGACGCGGCGTTGAGCGGGGAGGCCGACGGAATATGACAGACAACGACCCCGTGAAGGGCGCCGACGGGCGCACCGAAGTGAAGGCGGCAGCGGGAGGACGCCTGCGCCCCGTCGAGTTGGTTCTGCTCGCCATTCTGGCGGTGGAGTTGGTTCTTCTGTACTGGCGGGCGGGGCACGAACTCTACGTCAACTGGACCCTCGTGGATTCGTACTACTCGCACGGATTCCTCGTGCCCTTCGTGAGCGCCTTCTTCATCTGGCGGGAGCGAAGCGCCATCCTCGCCGCGCCGCGCTGCTCGTCGGCATCCGGATTCGCGTGGATCGCAGGGGCCTCGGTGATGCTCTTGCTCGGCGACTTTTTGGGCTTCCGCGTGTTCGGGCATCTCTCCATCGTCCCCATGCTCACCGGTATCAGCCTGATTCTCCAAGGCAAGGCACGCACCTTCCGAATGTGGTTCCCCATCGCCTTCCTGCTGTTCATGATCCCGATTCCTCCCAGCCTGACGCAGAGCATCGCATTGCGGCTCAAACTGGTCGCCGCGGAGTGTTCGGTGCGACTGGCGCGGATGGTTACCATTCCCATGGTGCGCCAAGGGTCTTACGTCCATTTCGGCGATGACTATCTTCTCATTGGCGACGTCTGCGGCGGGCTTCGGTCGCTCATCGCCCTTCTGGCGCTCGGCGCGCTCATGGCCTACATCAGCCAGACCAGATCCTGGGCCCGATGGCTTGTCCTGTTCTTGTCGGGTCCCATTGCGGTTGTGTCGAACGTGTTCCGTATCTTCCTCCTGTGTGTCGTGGGATACTTCTACGGAAGCGAGGTGGCGGGCGGCACGGTCCACGATGTGTCGGGATACCTGATCTTCGCGGTCGCCATCGCGTTGTTCATCTCGTTGGAGTCGGCGCTCCGGTGGTTTGCGCCGGCCCGGGAGGAGAGCGTTGAGGGGGCGCCCCGGCGGGAGTTGAAGCCGGCGCACGCGTCCCCCTGGCATCGAGGTACACTCCTCGCGTTGGTGGCGCTGGTGACGGCGGCCCATCTGGCGATCCTGGGCGGACAGGCACGGGCCGCCCGCAACGCCATCGCCATGACGGATTTCGACATTCCGGCCCAGATCGTCGACTACCGGCAGGCGGGCGTCGACCTGGAGGTGGAGGACCACGTGCGCGAGGTGCTGGGGACCAGTTCGATTCTCATCCGCACGTATGTGTCTCCACGGGGACGGCCCCTGTCGCTGACCGTTGTCTACGCGGGCACCACCCGCCGCAGCCTCCATTTCCCGGAAGTCTGTCTTGTGGGGGAGGGGTTCGAAGTGTTGCAGCAGGAGATGGCGCCGGTCGGGTTCATGTTTACCGCGAAACGGCTGGTCCTGAGCCGAGGCAAAGGGCAGGAGGCCGTGCTGTATTGGTTCAAGACAGGCGACAATCTGACGGGCAACTACTTCTTGAACGCGTATTACTGGGCGAAGAACCAGCTCTCGTTCAGCACGCCGACGTCATCCATGATCCGGCTGAGCACGCCCGTTGGGCCGGGAGGCGCGGAGAGCGCGTTCGCGACCCTGGATGACTTCGCCACGAAGTTCACCCCGATCTTGTTGGACAAGGTCGACTGAAGACGAAGGAGTTTGGCATGAGGTACTGGGAGAACCGGCAGATGCGCGCCGTGGGCATCGTGTGCGTAATCGCCGCTTTGGCGTGGGGATGTGGAGAACGGCGCAGTCAGCAGTTCGCCGAGCAGGGGGCGACCTATCTCCAGTTGGGCGACACCGACGCCGCCCTCGAACAGTTCCGCAAGGCCGCGGAATCCGACCCGTCCAACGTGCGCGCCCCGTTGGGCATTGCGCGGTGTCTGCGAGTGCAGGAAGACCTCGACGGCGCGATGCAGGCCTATCAGGAGGCCATTGCCCTTGATCCGGGCCTCGCCGACGCCTATCTGGAGGCCGTCCAGGTGCTCCTCGAACAGGAGGATCTTCCTGCCGCCTCTACCATGGCCGACCGGTTCGCCGAGATCGATGCGGAGCAAGGCGGCATTCTTCGTGCCCACGTGGCCAACCGGAAGGGCGATGGGGCCGGTGCTTTGGCGGTTCTCACGGAAACGCGCAAGCAGTTCCCTGAGTCAATGGCCGTCCGTCTGAGCCTGGCGGGGGCCTACCTCGCCGCGAAGCAGCCCGCGCAGGCAGAGAAGGAGTTGCAGGACGCCCTGACCGACATCGATCCCGGGTCGCTGGTCGCGCGCATGCTACTCATCGAGGTCTATCAAGCCCAAGGGAAGATGTCCGAGATCCTCGCCCAGTTGGAGAGTCTCGTCGAGTCCCGCCCGGACGATGACAACATGAAGCTGGCCCTCGCCCGCGCACTGCTGGACAGTGGCGACTACGACAAAGCCATGGCCACTGCGCGGCCGGTTCTCGACCGGGTCCCCGAGTCGCCGTGGGCCAACTATGTCGTTGGAAGTTGTTTGCTGCAACAGGACGAGAAAGCGGATGCCATTCAGTGCCTTCGCATCGCGGCCCGATCGTTGCCGGAACAACGGGCAGTGCAGGCGCGACTTCGTGCCGCGACGGGCACCGGAGAGGAGCCGGTGCAGCCGACGCCCGACCCGGATGGCACGGTCGCTGTGGCGGCCCAGCCGCCCGCCGAAGGCTGGTTGGCGCTGTGGCGCACGGGAAGCCTCGCGCAGTTGCTCGCCACTCGCGACAGTTTCGATGCCGCCGCCGATCCCGAGCTTGCCGAGGCGTTGGCTCTCTCCGCCGTGTTCGTCGGCAATGCCAAACTGGCGGACGAACTTGCGGCGCGGCTGCCCGAGACGTCGCCCGTGCGCTCCTATTTTGCAGCCCTCCAAGCGCGCGACCAGGAACAAATTGCCGCGGTCTTGAAAGCATGGCCCGAGGCGACGGGCGAGCGCGAAATCATGCGCAGGAACGCTGAAGGGTTTGCCTTGGCGGCCGTGGGCGCCCGGGCACGGGCCGTCGGTGTGCTCTCGAAGTGCGCGGGCGACGCCCCTGAGAATGGCGTGGCCCTGTTCAACCTGGCAATGATGTATCGTGGCGCCAACATGCCCCGCTTTGCCGCGCGCGTGCTCGAACGGCTTGTCGCGAACCATCCCGCGAGCATTGAGGCCCGGCTGCTGTTGTTCCGTGTATTGACAGAGGCCGACGCGCCTACCGATGCACGGCGGTCCGCGGAAAGCACCTACGGTCTCTTCCCGCAAAGCAGACCGGCGCTCGTCAATCTGGCGCGCATCTACCGGCAGACCGGCAACGTCCGCCTTGCTGTCGAGGCCCTGAAGCGCGGACTCGATGCCGCCCCGGCGAGTGCCGCGCTCAATCTCGCATTGGCCGAGGCTTTACTGCATGAGGGCGACTGGAAGGGCGCGCTTGGGGCCCTCGACAAGGCCGCTCTGCCCGAATCGCGTGCTCCACAGGACGCCTTCGTTCGCGCTTTCTGCGCGGCCGCGTCCGGGGACTGGGACGCAGTAGCGAAACAAGGCGAACGCGGCGGCGCGGATGCGCCGTTGGCAGTGCGGCTGGTGCATGCCGCGGCGTTGTTCCACGCGGGCGAGGCGGAAGCCGCCGGGGCGCGTGTGTTGTCCATGGGCGATGCGGCGGCCAGCGTGGTTCGCAAAGCCCCGGTCGTCTTGGCGGCGGGGGGCGCGCTTCCTGCCGACGCCGCGACGCATAGCGCCGAGTTGGGCGGTGCGTTGGCCGGCAATCTGTCCGCCGCGACGGCCTACACCTACGGCCGTGCCTGCCAGGAGGCCGGGCTCCACGAGGAGGCCTTCAAGGCGCTCACGGCCGCCGACGGCATGATCGGCGGTCAACCCCGCATAATCGGGCTGGCCCTCGGCAGTCTGGCGTTGTCGACTGGTTTTGAGGACCGCGCCGCCCAAGCCGAGGCGGTTACCGGGAAGTATCCCGAGTTGCCCGCGGCCTGGTTGGGACGGGCTCAGGTGGCGCGTGTGTTGCGCGACACAGACCTGGAACGCACGTGCGTCGAGAGGGCGGTGGCCCTTGCGCCCGGTGACGGTGGCGTCATGATGCGCGTGGTGGATCTGTACGAGCGCGAGGGACAGTATGAAGCTGCGCTGGCCGAGTATCGCAAACTCGCGGCCCTGGACCCCGACAACCCACTCATGGCGAACAACGTAGCCTACTCCATTCTGCGCGTGGACGGGGACGTTCAGGAAGCGTTGACTCTCGCTGACAAGGCCGTGGCGGCGTTTCCCGCCAATCCGCACATTCGGCACACGCTCGGACTGGCACAGTTGCGGGGCGGGCAGGGCGGCGACGCCATGCGGAACCTTGCGATCTGCGTGGAGATGTTGCCCGGCGACCCGACCTTCCTGCTCGACTACGGACAGGCGCTCGTCGCCGAAGGGCGCGCCGAGGACGGACGCCGCCAGATCGAGTTGGCAATCGAATATGCGGACAAGCTTGGCCTTGAATTCGCGCGTCGCGCCGAGGCCGAAGCGATCCTGTCGCAGCAATAGGAAGGACATGACGAACCGCATGAACCGGATCCGGAGAGACGACGGGTGATCCCCTGGCAGGCAGCGCTCGCCGGCTACGTTGTCATTGTGGCCATGCTCATGGCGGATCGCGATAGCGCCCGCGGCTTTTCGATTGCCATGCTGGGCGGGCTGATGCTGCTTCCGCAGGCCTGTCAGCTTGAACTTCCAGGCGTCATCCCCGACCTCGACAAGGTGAGCGTCGCCGCGTTGGGCGTGTTGATCGGAACCTTTGTCTTCCACTTCCAGTCCGTGCTCTCCTTCAGACCCCGCCCGCTGGATCTTGTCCTGCTGGCGTTCTTGGCCGGCGCGGTAGCCACTTCGCTGGACAGCGGAAGGGGTGCGTACGACGGGTTCAGCACGGCGTTGCTCGAAACCCTCAAGCTCCTGTTGCCTGTGTTCCTGGCGCGAGTGCATCTGAACACGCCGCGCGCGTTCCGGACCTTTCTCCTGACCCTCATCTGGATGAGTGCGCTCTACGCCCCCTTGGCGGTTTGGGAATGGCGTATGAGCCCTCAGCTTCACAGGATCTTGTACGGCTACTTCCAGCACAGCTTCTTCCAGCACACGCGCGGTTCGTTCTACCGCCCCGCCGTCTGTTTCTACCACGGGTTGACTCTGGGCCGGTTCTTCGCGTTCACCGCCTTCCTCGCCGCCTTCCCCATGCGGAAGGAATTGGCCCGATGGAGCCAGGCCGGCAACTACCTGTTCCTGGCGCCCCTTCTGGGCCTGTTGACGTCTATGTCGTATAGCCCGTACCTCCTGTTCGCGCTGCTGGTGACGCTGTATTTCAGCACGCGCCGCCAATCGTGGACGGGATACGTGCTGCCCGCGCTGGCCTTCGTGTGGCTGTTCCTGATGTTTTTGGGAATGAACCCCATGGCGGGGGTCACGGATATCGTGGCTAGCTTTAACCCGGAACGGGCCGCGTCGCTTCAGTACCGCATCGACGCCCTGGACATCTACAGGTTGAACATCCTGGAGCGACCGATCCTCGGCTGGGGAGGTTGGGGCGGCGGACGCGAGATCGGCGTGGCCACGGACTCCGAGTTCCTGGTGCGCGCGTTGCGTTTCGGTCTGCTCGGCGCGTTCCTCATTTTCGGGTGGTGGGTGTGGACGGGCCACGTGGCATTGCGTTTCGCGGTGAGGACACGCGGATCCGCTTTGGGCAGGGCTGCCTACGGCGTGGCTGCCGTGATTCCCATCTGCGTCGCCATCTCGGTAATCGACGCGGCGTTGGACCTGCATGTTCTCCTGGCGGCCTCGGGCCTCACGGCCGTGGACGGTCTTGCGCGGTCCATGGCGCGGCGTGGGGGAGGCGCGACGGTGCGCCGTGTTCGGGCAGCAGGCGGCAGGACGGCCCATGTCTGAGAGTCCCGTCCTGCACAGGCCACGCCGCCCCCGTACGATTCGTTCGAAATGGAGCGATGACGATGTTGCCTATGCCCCAAGTGGCGCTGGCTTCCTACGGTGACCCGTTCAGCAAGGCCACCTTGTCTGGTACCGCGTTCTCCGTAGCGGAGGCCCTGGATCGCGGGGGGTGGCTGGCTTCGCGTCACAACGCGGCCGGGTTTCTCGATCCGTTCGTGCCGGGCCCTCCACTGATTCGACTCCTGCGTCGACTGGACCGACTCTCGCTGGAAGAACGCTTCAGGTGGTCGCGGCCGAGCACGTGGATGTTTTCGCGGCAGGCCGAGCGTTCTCTGGGGCGGGCATCGGGGCACAATGTCTGTCTTCTCATCGGAACCAACTTCTGCCCGCGGGTGGGTGTTCCGGTGTACTGCTATCTGGACACCACGGCTGCGCAGGTCATGTGCGCCAACGTGTGGGACTTGACCGGCGCATCGAATCGCCTGAGGAAGCGGGCCGTCGCGTTCCAGCAAGAGGTCTTCGACGCGTGCCGTTGCGTCTTCACGTTCTCGCGGTGGGCCGCGCAATCGGTCATCGAGGATTACGGCGTCCCCGAGGACCGCGTGTGCGTCCTGGGATGCGGCGCGAACTTCCAGGAGGACCCTCCCCGACATGGGCCGTACGACGGGAGGACGATCCTCTTCGTGGGCAGGGATTGGGAGCGAAAGGGTGGTCCGGTGCTGTTGGAGAGCTTTCGGATCGTGCGCCAGAGTCTGCCGGATGCCAGACTCATCATCGTGGGACGTCCGCCACCAATCGACGAACCGGGCGTGGAAGTGGTCGGTCTGCTCGATCCCAACGCAGCGGACAGCGGTCGCCGCCTGCGGGAGTTCTACCAGCAAGCGTCGGTTTTCTGTATGATGAGCGTCTTTGAACCCTTCGGGTTCGCGACACTCGAAGCCATGGCCAGTGGATTGCCCTGTGTTGTGCCCGCACGGTTTGCGTTTACCGAGGCGGTTGTGGACGGAGTTACGGGGTTCACGGTCGACGGCTATGAACCCGAAGCGGTGGCCGGGGCGCTTGTGACATTGCTTCGCGATGCGGAGCGCCTCGGAACGATGGGGGAGGCCGCGCGCGCCCGGGCACTCGGAGAGTTCACATGGGATGCGGTGGCACGGCGGATGACTGACCGAATGGCGGAAGACTTGGATGCGGCCGACAAGGGAGAAACATGAGCACAGGGAACGGTCAAGAGCGGCGAGGCCCGATCCCTGAGCGCACCGTGACCGTCGGTGAACACCTTCGGCGCAATACGCGGTCGTCCATGGTGTGCTTCATTTTGGGGCAGGCGCTGAAGTTCCTCTTGGTCCCCATCGTCGTTGCGCAGATCGGCGAGGCCTACGCCCTTGTTCGGGTCGCCTTCATCTTCTTCGGCTACCTGTCTATCTACGAATTCGGCATCAACACGGCGTACGTCAAGTATACGGCTGAATGCCACGCCAAGCGCGACTACGCCCGATTGAGCCGGCTGCTCAGCACGGGAACCGTGTTGTGCATGGTCGTCAGCGTCGTCACGCTTGCCGGCGTTCTCGCGTTCCTGGACGATATCGCGCGTTTCTTCGAAGACGATCCCGCTTACTTCGGGCTCACCAAGTTCGTGCTTGGGTACGTGGCCGTCATCGCCATGCTCAACGTCACCATGGGCAGCTTTCGCGCCGCCATGACGGGCATTCAGCGCATCGACGTCATGAATGCCTGCCGGATCGGTTTCCAGTTCTTCGAGTTTGTCATGGTGATCGGATTGCTCTGGATGGGACTCGGGGTGCGCATGGTGGTCGTGTTCTACGGGATCACCACGGTCGGCCCTTTGCTCTTCATCGCCTTCCTCGTGCGGAAGCACCTTCCTGACTTGCGCATCAATCCGTTGTGGGTGTCGCGCGATGCGCTACGGCCCTTGTTCACCCTGGGCGGGCGCATGCAACTACTGGGTATCCTGGCGTTGCTGGTGGCGGGCCTCGACCAACTCGTCCTGTGGCGTTATGAAGCCCTGGCACTCACAACGGCCTACATGCTCGCCCGCGGCCTCGTCATGCGCGTCCAACTCGTGCCCATGCAAGGGTTCGGCCCGCTGATTCCCGCCAGCGCCGACCTGGTCAGCCGGGGCGAAACGGAGAAGGCCGGGGCCGTGTTCGCTTCGGCGCTCCGCCTCACCGGCGTGGTGACGGCCTACTTCTTCGCGTTTACGGCGATCAACGCGGACCTGATTTTCGTCGGTTATGTTGGGGAGCTGGAGTACGCCACGTCGGGATCGCGCGCGCTGATGCTGCTGAGTGTCTCTGCAATCATCCACACTTGTACGGGGCCCGGGTCCAGCATGCTGCGGGGGGCGGGGAAACCGCTTCTCGAATCCCTGTTCCACGTGGCGACTTTGAGCATCTTCGGCGTGATGTTCTACATCGGCCAACGGACGCAGGACGAGCAACTCATCGTGTTGGCGTTCCCGGCGGCGATCACGGTGGCCTCGGCTCTGTTCGTGCTCGCTACGAACCGGTACTTCAAGGCGCCGTTGCTCTGCCCGTTCAATTCGATCTGGCCCCAGATTGTCGCGGGATTCGGCGGTGCCTGGGGACTGCGGATGCTGTTGCGAGTGCTGCCCGTGGGTGAGATTACTTCGCGGTGGGAGATGGTCATCGCGGTATGCGCCATGGGAGTGGTGTACACCGGTCTGTTCGCGGTCGCGGCGTGGTTCTTGCCGGGACTCACCGTCACGGACAAGGATCAGGTGCTGCGCTTCATCCCCTACGGGAAACGGGTTGCCCGTGCGCTACGCCTCGTGCCCTGACAAGCGAATGTCGTACAACTCGCCGTAGACGATGTCACTGACATTTCCCGGCGTGCGTTCCACCGCCTGCGAGGCCGGCATTGGAGGACGATGATGACCGCCGTACCCAGGCTTCTCTTCATCTTTGCGTTTGCCGTGCTCATCATGCCTGTAGCCCTGTGCGCGCAGGAGGCGACGCCCCAGTTGACGCCGTCCGCGGTGCAGCATCATACCGAGGTCGTGAGCGGTTCCGCGGCCGAGTACCCGGTCACGGTGGGCGGGTTGCTGGATATGGACAACACGCTAACGCGAGAGCACGCCATCATGCGTGTGGCCTTCCAGAACAACGTGTCGCTCACCATCGCGAATACGGGCGGGACGACCGTCACGAACCCTTGGATCGTTGCCAACAATACACGTGGGTGGCGCACGCTGGACGATCTGCTGGCGGAGTGTCGGCGCGGCGCGGAGAACCCCCAAGACCTGATCTACCTGACCTGGGAACTGATTCGCTCGCACCGCCACCATGACGACCCCATATTCAACGCGGATCTGCACGACCCGATCCGAATCCTGAATATCTACGGCGGGGGGCTCTGCGACGACATGGGCATGATCGGGTCTGTCACCTTCCGCGAACTGGGATTCAACGCTGAACGTGGCGGTCAGGATCCGTTTGTACATCACCTGCACGGCCATATGCAGTGCGAGGTGTTTCACGACGGCGATTTTCAGTTCATGGACATTGACCAGGACGTCTTCTTCCTGGATCGCGAGAACCGAAGACCCGTCAGTGGCGACGCGCTGGTGCGCGACCACGATCTCGCGAAACGAGAACTCGCCTATGGGCCGATTCTCCCGAGCTGGCAGTCCGCGCAACAAAACGCCAGTCTCTTCGGGATCGACGACGGCCGCACGGGGTGCGGCACCGTTGGACACCGCATGGACCACGAACTACGGCCCGGCGAGCGGCTGGTGTTCCGTTGGGATAACATCGGGAAATTCGCCTGGGAACGATCCGAAGGTCCACACCGCTACTACGGAAACTCGAAGATCGTGTACGAGCCCGCCTTCGATCACTGCGAGGCCGCTGTCCTGTGCGAAGACATCGTTGGGTTTGAGAGAGATGGCGCCGGTTTGCGCTGCACGGCGGATGCGGCATCCGTGACGTTCAAGACCGCCACAACCTACACCATGTGCGGCGGCACGGCTTCGGCGCTGTTCACGAACGGCACCGGTGACACCGCGTTCCGTATCGAATGCTCGCTTGACGGGGAGTCCTACGCGACCGTGTGGGAAGGGACCGGTCCGCAGGCGGAAGCCCGCGCTGCGCTTGAACCTGTGCTCACGGTTCACGGCAACCTTCCCCGGCGTACGCACTTCGTGCGATACGTCGTGGAAGGGGGGAAGGGCGCACGGGTCCGGAACATCGTCGTGGATACCGACATCGTGGCGGCGCCGATGGGACTACCCCGGCTGCAAGTGGGCGAAAACGCGGTGGCCTATTCCGATGAGACCACGGGCCCGCACGAGGTCACCCTCACCCACGAATGGGTCGAGTGCGATACCGTCACGCCACCGACGCCGCCCAGCGAACCCGTGTCACCCAAGCCCGGCGAGACAATCGCCCAGACCTATGTGCCCTTTGAATGGCCTGCCGTCGAGGGATGTGACGCATACCACATCCGGGTCAGTCGGCGGGATGACCTCGCGTACCCGTACCGGGTCAACTACGACGTCATCATCCCGTCCAACGAATACCTCGTTCCCAAGCGCGGCATGTTCAACCCCGGCGAGACGTACTACTGGCGGGTCCGGCCGCGCCTCGCGTGCGGCGTGTGGGGGGGCTGGAGTCCCGTGTGGACATTCCAATGGCAGGGGCCGATGGTTCCACGCAACGTGGTCTGTGTGCCGGAGGGCGATTCTCTTGTGCTCACATGGGAACCGAACCCAAACGGAACGCGCCCCGCGCGGTACGACGTGTACGCCAGCGACGAGCGGGGGTTCTCGGTCCATAAGGGTCCTCAGGAATTCGTGAAGCTTGGGGAGGTCCCGTCGAACTTCGGCACGTCCACCACGGACACCAGCCTGACGGTCGTGTCGTCCGATGCAACGGAATCGTGGCTCAACAAGGCCTACTACCGTGTGGTGGCTGTCGATGGGGACGGCATTGAGAGTTGCCCATCCGACTTCGCCGAGCTGCCGAGACCCTACGTGTTCACACGCCCCGTGACCGAAGCGCGGGCAGGTCGGCTCTACAAGTACCGGATGGACACCATCCGTACCATCGGGGATCTCCAGTCGCGCTACATCCCGCCCGGTCATTCGTATTGGGAGCGGGAGGCGTATGCGTTCACGCTGGAAGAGGGCCCGGAGTGGCTGTCGCTGGACGCCGACACGGGTCTCCTTCGCGGTAAGCCGGGCGACAAGGACACGGGTGTGCATCCCGTCGTTGTGAAGGTGACCACCAGCTATCCCGACGAGGTGCCGCCCGACAGCAAGTCCGGGAAGCATTTCCAGCATCGACGGGAGAACGCCGCGAATCGCGCACATGTGCATGCATTTGAGTTGGCTGTTTCGGGGCCGAAGGGGTAGCGGCTATTCCTGCTTGGCGAATCGCGCCCTCTGCGCCGGGAGCCACCGTTCGAGCAGATCGTCGCAGTTGATGACCTTCTCGGCGAGGTCCGTGCCGATGTAGAAGTAGTGGCACGCGGCTTCGAAGCCGATCCGGGAATCCCGGGACTGGAGGCCGTGTAGACGGATCGCCGAGTCCCGTTCGGTCTGTATCAGCACTTCGATCATGTCCAGTGCAAGCTCCTTGTCTGGCACACGCAAGACCCCATCGCGGAGCATAAGAAACTCCGTCTGTCTCGCCACACTTTCAAAATGGATGGCGCACGTTTCCGCCAGGAGCAATTCTCTTAGAAGCGCCTCGTCTTTGTCAGGCGTGTCCAGCGGCGTGATTGCGCCAACCAATTCCTGCATTCCTTGCCAGAACCCACTCGCGACTCTGGTGAATTGCGCCCGAAACACTTCCGGTGGGTAGACGCCGCGCCAAGCGTCGAGGCCATCCAGGGGATGGCCGAATCCCATGATGTGGCGGGAATCGTAGCCCGTCGGTTCGCCCCACAGAAGGTTTGCCGGTCCCATATGCACCACGCTTTGGTACACGACATTCATGCCGAATGGATATTCTTTGAAGGCTTCGCTGAACGCGCGCCAGGCACGCACTACGGCGTCGGCCCGCCCTTCGCCGAAGCGGCGCGCGGCCACGGTGCGCATGGCCGCGTCGATGTCCACGGACTCGGCGTCGCACAGTTCCATGGCCACTTCGAACCCCGGCGACGGGTAACTGCCCAAGGTCCAACTCAGCATGAGTCCGGTCACGCCGGCGTCGCGCAGGTTCGCCACATGGCGCGCGACATTCTCCACCACGGGCACGTAGGGGACTGAACCCAACTCCCACGTGGTGCTCATCTGGGTCTTGGCAATGGTGTCCATGCCGCGTGCGCGTGCCAGCGCCCAGTGCCGTGTCGCGCGGGGTCCCGGTCCGATGGCGGAGAGGGAGTATTCGCCTACGGTGGATTCGACGCTGCCGCGAGTGATGGGCAGACTCCATTCGCTGACGCTCTGCAACGCCGCTTGCTTGGGCAAGCGGGCGAT
>JAAEQP010000753.1 GCA_024231375.1 bacterium
GGCGAACTGACCTCCTGCACATGCATCCTGGGATGCACAGAAAGGCTATATGCAGTACCGTCTGAACCAAAACGCAAATCTGCGTGGATTCACGCTCATCGAACTGCTGGTCGTCATCGCGATCATCGGTATTCTCGCGGCCATCCTGCTCCCCGCGCTGAGCCGGGCGCGCGAGGCGGCGAGGCGCGCCAGTTGCCAGAACAACCTCAAGCAGATGGGCTTGGTCTTGAAGATGTTCGCTGGCGAGAGTAAGGACGGGAGTTGGCCGACCCAGCTCAAACGGACGGGCGCCGCATGCGAAAGCGTGGCCATGACCAACTTCTTTGACGGTCCTTCCGTGTATCCCGAATACCTCACGGACGTGGGCATCATGATCTGCCCGTCCGACCCCGAAGCGACGACCCTTGACGACCCCTTCTCCGTGAACGGCGTCGTGCAGCCGTGCCTGTTCACGAGCCTGTCCTACAACTACTGGGGATACGCCATCACACCCGATCACTACCTGGTTGCCGGAGGCGACGACAACGCCTATCCCGCGGACGACGCCATCGATCTCACGGGATGGATCGAGGTGATGTCGGCCATCTACATCCCCGCCTTCTCCATCGCGGTGGAAGATGCCGACAGCCTGTACGAAGACGATCTCCCCTACACCGACAGCGAAGGAATCGACCAGACCGTGTACCGCTTGCGGGAAGGAATCGAGCGGTTCCTCATCAGCGACATCAACAATCCTGCCGCCACGGCCCAATCACAAAGCGAATTGGCCGTATTGTGGGACCAGGTCGCCACGTCCCTCTTCACACACGACGGTAACGGCATCGACTTCAACCACCCGCCTGCCGGCGGCAACGTGCTCTTCATGGACGGCCACGTCGAGTTCCTGCAACTCTCCAGCCGCTTCCCCATCAGCAACGCCTGGATCAAACTGATGGAGGAACTCGCGAGCTTCGTTCCCTAGAGTCGCCGAGCAGCGTTCCGTCTATCCATCGCGCGCCCCGGTGAGGCTCGCCCCCTTGCCTACAAAAAGAACGACAGCAACTGGTTTCCAAACAGGTACGCGGCCATGACGACCATGGTGAGCACTACGACAAGCATGATTCATCCTTTCATGCGCCGACACGGCTGTCCGGCGCGGGTTGACGGAATCCG
This sequence comes from bacterium, assembly GCA_024231375.1. The sequence goes on from JAAEQP010000753.1 coordinate 1,153, forward strand.
AGCGATAGCGGGACACACCGAAGCCGGGACGGCGCGCACACCGCACCGTCCCGCCGAGAAGGTCAGCTAGATCGCGCCCTTCTGGGCGATATCGAAGCCGAACATCGCACCCATCTGCCCAAGCAGACTTGTCGCGAAGGACAGGACCGACAGGATCTGCTGTCCCTGGCCGAGCAGGATGGACGGGGTATTCAGCAGCGACTGAAAGAGTCCGACAAACTGCAGAATGGGTTCAAGCTGGGCCGCCGCGGGGCGTTCACTGGACACGGTCTTGATGTGGGTCATGGTTCTCTCCTGGCTACGTTTCGCTATGCGGCCGGCCCATCCGGCCCGGCTGCGATTCCCAATACTCTCACGGCACGCCGCAAAAAGGGGACAGACACGTCTCGCTCGAAGACTCGCTCGCTTGAGTCAGTCCCCTTCTTGCTTAGAAATAGATCACCGTCGATACAAGTAGACGGTGCTGGTACACGTCTTCGTTCCATCCTTCGATGCCGCGGATGAAATCGGAGTTCACGTCGTGGCCGTACCGGAACTGGTAGGCCACGTCGATGTTCACCCGGTTGTGCGTAAGCAGCCCTGCGCCGAGGGCCAGGCCCCAGAAGTTGTCCGGCTCGTGGGACGCGGGTTCCTGGTCGTAGAACACGCCGCCGCGCAGGCTCCACAGACGTTTGAGATCCTGACCCGCGTCTTTCGGGATGAACACATACTCCGTGCCCAGCCGGACGGTGTAGGTCGGCTCGAACCGTGGCGCGAACCAGATGGCGTCGAAGTTGCCCGCGTTGACGAGCGAAATCTTGTTGCCGTTCCGGCCTTTGTACCAGAAATCGCTCCATTCCGTACGCGACACGTCGCACGACAAGGTCCACCGGTCGTTCACGCGGCATCCCACGCCCAAGGCGATGGTGGCCGGGAACCGGATCTTGCGCGGTTCCTTCGACACCGAGGGCACTATGGAGAACGGGTTTTGGGTCGACTGACCGATAAATGAGAATCGGTTCGTAGATGTCTCGCTACGGAAGTTGGCTTTGGCGGTCCAACTGCTGTCGTACCGCGCGCCCACGCTCCACCGGTCGTTGATGCTCCACAACACGCCCAGGGTCACGTTTTCGCCGTGGACGTCTTCGTACTCTTCCTTGCTCTTCGTGGTGGTGAGGTATGTCCCGCCCAGGGTGCGCGTGAACGTGGTGGTGTCGATTTCCTGTTCCCAGCCGTTTTCGTTTAGAAAGGTGCTCCGCCAGAAGTTCACCGCCACACCCACGGACAACCGCTTCGTCACCTCAATAGCGAAAGCGGGCGAGATGGCGCTGAGCGCGCCCTCCTGCTCGAAATCCATGTTCATGAAGTTGTTGATCACGGAGCCGCTGGACACGCTGGACAGGTTGTATTCCAGGTCAAAGGACCGCGAAAAATCGTACTTGTGCTGGTAGTACACACCCACGACCGCGTTGCGGTCGAAGATGAGTTCCGGCAGGGGCCACGTGAAACTGAGGAAGTTCAGGTCGAGGTTGTGATCGCTGTGCCACGAATCCACCTCGTCGTGGTCATTCGCCGAGAATTCTTCCCACAGGCCGTTGTATGCGCCTACCACCGCCACCTCGGGCCGTTCCAGTTGCACCAGGCCCGCCGGGTTCCACGACGCCGCCGTGGCGTCGTCGGCCACCGCCACGAAGGCGTCGCCCATACCCGCTGCGCGTGCGCCCGACCCCACTGGGCTGGGTGACACCGAGATCTCCAATTCCTGGGCGCCAGCGGCCATACACGCCGCTGCCAAGAGGCCGGCCACGACACGCGTGCGGACCCCCGATGAGAACCTACTTTGTGACCACATAATCCCCCTGCTTCATCGTTACGGAAGCCGCCCCGCCGCGCACACTCACGAGCTGCGCGGTACTGGTGTCCGATCCCACCTGCCGCACCACGGCTTCCCCCAGAACTTCGATCTTCGGACCAATCACCTGATTCGTGATGGGATCGACGATGTCCCCATTATAACGAAACACAATGCACTTCGTCGCTTCGCGAACGCCATCGTTCTCGGCCAGAGTCGATTCAATGGCGTCCTTCAACCGGATCGTCCCCTGCGCGCCTGTCGGCGCCTTGAATCGCGCCATCAGCGCCCGGGCAAGCTTCGTTCCCAAGGTGCGCAGATCGCCGGACCCGCCGAAGGACCCCGTCACGTTGGCGGTGGACACCACCTCTGTCGTCTGCGTATCGACAACGCGCGCTTCGAGCGTCAACGTCGTCCCCCGCAGCACCGCGCGCCCGCCCACGAGCAGGTCCGCGCCGTAGACTTGAGGTTTCGCGTTCTCCGGTTCTTCCCCGGCCAGGAGTGCGGTTACCTGCTGCTCGGTCAGCAGCAGGTCAAGGGCGTCCCGGTCCGTAACAGTGACGTTCTTGAGAGCGGTCAACTCACGCTTGATCGCGTCCACTACAATCGCCGCATCCTCCGGGCCCAGCGCGCCGTCTTTCGTCCACGAATCCGCGGCCACAGCCGCCCGAAGCGCCATTCGCGGAATCTTAACCGTGTCCTTGCCAGTGAACCGGATCACGCGCCCTTGCACGCGCGGAAACTCCTGTACCACGCGGAGCGACAGGTCTCGCAGAAGCGCCTCCAGTTCGTCCAGCGAATCGGCCTTGCCCGCCACGTCGATGCGGGCCAAGTGCATGGCCGTCTCCACGCTAAGCGCTTCCAACACGATCTCGATGGATTCCGAATCCCGCCGCACACGGCCAATAACCATAATCTCGGCGGGCATGTGTTTGCCAAGCGCCACCCGCCCCTCGCGCGTACTGAGCGCCGCGCTCAACAGTTGCTCCGTCACCACGTCCGCGAACAGATCCCGGTCCACCATGTGAAACCGCTGCCGCTCATCGAGGCCCGCCGCGAGCCCGTCGACGATGAACGCCGCCTCACTCTCCAGGGTCGGACTGTTGCCGCGCCACACCGTGCCCAGGATCGCCATGTTCAGCAGGCTCGCCCGGTCTTCCACCGCCGTGGTGGCCCGGTGGACCGTCAACGATTCCGTGAGTGCATCCTTCTGCCCGACGCGGAGGCTCGCCTCGAACGCGTTGGGTCCCATCTGCAGGGGCACTCTGCGGCTCAGGGTCTGAAACGACCGCCCCGGAATCGTCTTCATGCCCTCGTCGTTCAGCAAGACCTGGTCCGCGCCCTCTTCCGAGAACACATCCACCGCCACCACAATCTCGTCCATGAAGAACCGCTGTCCGTCGCGGAGATTGGCGAACCGGACCAGCGTCCCATCCTCGGCCTCCGCGCGGGCCAGCATCCACGGTGCGCCGTCGCGCATCAGCAAGATGAAGCCGTCGCCCAAGTCCACGGCCTCCTCAGACACGCGAGCGAAGACAAAGTCGCCCTCGTGAGAGGCCAACTCCACGGCCTGAGGCGACACGACCCCGCGGGTCACGTTGCCTTTCCCGTCCACACATTCGTAGGGCACCGGCGCGGCTTGCCCGGAAAGCGCCACGTCGGCGCGGAACGATGCCACGCCCTTGTCGCCAGGCGTCAGCGCCACCGCCCGATCCGCCACGGTCAGGGACTTCACGCCACTGGGGTCGTAGGCCACGCCCGCAACAGTCCCCGGCAGCGTCACCGGTTGGTCGAAACTCACCGCGGGACCGTCGATATCCGACGCCAGCCGAATCTCTTCCTCGGTCGTTCTGCCCACAATGTCCGTCGCCGCCACGAGAACCGTGGTCTCGCCGGGCGTCAACGTGATGGGATGCGTGAACTGCACCTCAGGCGCCGAAGCTTCGAGGAGCACCTGCTCGCCGTTTACGGTTACACGCTCTATGAACGTGTCATCACGCGCGGTCCCGCGGATGCTGCGCCGAAGATCGCCGCCACCGGCATCCGCCAGTTGCACGTCCACGGAGGGCGCCGACGTGTCGGCGGCGGTCGCTTCCACCAGCGAACGCCGCGCGCGCGTCAGGTAGTACGCGGCCCGCGCGGAGTACTGCTGATTGAGGCTCAACTCCAACTCGGTGACGGCAGGTTTCCATTGGTCCTTGTAGTAGAGCACGACGCCCAATTCCCGGTGAGGAAAGTACTCGGGCAAGAAATGCATGCCGTACGTCCGCGTCCAGAGCTGGTCGTCCGGCCGACCCGCC
>JAAEQP010000754.1 GCA_024231375.1 bacterium
CATCACGCTTGTTCTGTCCAGCATGAGCGTTCCCTATGCCGAGGAATCCGGGGGGGAGAAGGCGCTGGATATTGGCTTGCGACTCGAGTTGTTCGTTGACAACTACCTGATCGAGGGACTCGACGGCGTCGAGCTTCGGCTCCACGAACCGCGGAGGATGCCGCTTGCCGAGAACCCCCTTGAGGGCGGCTACGTGACCGTGATCAAGGACGGCGACCTGTACCGGGCCTACTATCGCGACTATGTTGCCGGCTATGAAGGCCCCTACGATGACGGGAATCCTGGAGAGATTACGTGTTATGCGGAAAGCGGCGACGGCCACGAGTGGACCTTTCCCGACTTGGGCTTGTTCGATGCGCGGAGTCCGCAAGGCGGCAACGCCATTCTCGCCAATGCGTCTCCGTGCAGCCACAATTTCTCGCCCTTCCTGGACACTCGGCCCGGCAATGCCCGGGGCACGCGGTTCAAGGCCCTGGCAGGCATCCACTCCGGCGGAGGGCCCATCCCGTTTGGTTCCGATGATGGGATCCATTGGGCCAAGCTCCACGACACCCCCGTGATCACGTCCGAGAATTTCGCCTTTGACTCGCAGAACGTTTCGTTCTGGTCGGAGACGGAGAACTGCTATGTCTGCTACTGCCGGACGTGGAGAACGCCGCACGGAAAACTGCGCACCATATCGCGCACCACCTCGCGCGACTACGTCCATTGGGAGACGCCCCGCGCCCTCAATCCGAACGAGCCGGACGAGCACCTTTACACGAGTCAGACGCATCCGTACTTCCGCGCGCCCCACATCTGCGTTGCCTTGCCGACTCGATTCATGCCGTCGAGGGGTGAGTCGACCGAGGTCCTGTTCATGACCGCGCGCGGCGGCGCGCCGTACGAACGCAGTTTCCTCGAGGCGTTCATACGGCCCGGGCTCGACCCCGCGCGATGGGGCAACCGTGCGAACTACGCCGCGCTGAACGTCGTCCCCACCGGTCCCGATGAAATGTCTATCTATCATGCGGGCAGCGGCCACCGCTATGTACTGCGCACAGACGGCTTCGTGTCCGTCCTCGCGCCGTACGAGGGCGGAGAGCTGGTCACTAAGCCACTCGTCTTTCGTGGGAACAGGCTTGTCCTGAACGTCAGCACGTCAGGCAGCGGGAGCGTTCTCGTGGAGTTGCAGACGCCCGAGGGAGAACCCCTTCCGGGTTACGGCGCTGGCGAATGCCCGCCGATTGTGGGCGACGCGATCGAACACGTCGTTTCGTGGAAATCCGGGACTGATGTCGGCGCGTTGTCAGGCACACCGGTGCGAATCCGGTTCGTCATGAAGGATAGCGATCTGTTCTCGCTCCGGTTTGTGGAGTGACGCCGGTTCTGAATCCGACTTCCAGACCAGGGGACACCATGCTGAATTGGGGCCCTGGATAGACGAGTTTCCGGTCCTAGGAATCCGGTCCGAAGCATGCTAGAATCCAAATACGGACTGAGGAGATCGAAATGACATACAAGGGACATGTCGAGAACGGCCTGATCGTGCCGGACGAGCCAATCGAAATGGCGGACGGGACCCGCGTTTCTTTCGAGATCGCCCTCAGATCGGACTCCGAAGGGGACCAACGCGATGGGAGTGGGAACATGCCGTCATTGACGAACGTGCTTTCGCGTTTCGCCGGAAGGGCCCACAACCTTCCCGAAGATGCCGCCGAGAACCTTGACCACTATCTCTACGGCGTGCCGAAGAAATGAGCATCGTCTTCGCGGACACGTCCTTCTTTGTTGCCTTCGTGAACCCACGCGATTCATGGCATGGGCTTGCCTTGGACGCGG
>JAAEQP010000755.1 GCA_024231375.1 bacterium
CAAGCGGATTCTCCTCCGCACTTCGGACATCGGAAGCCATCCGCCCAGCGAACCCGTTCCACGTACTCGATGCAGGCAATCTCCGACGGGAACCACTCGTCGAAAGTGGGTATCCACTTCGCTCTCGTGAGCCCTATATGTTGGGGTCGGTCGGGCTGTTCCCGCCAACGAGGCGCTTGTAGGGCACCGCGTCAACTCGGACCGCCTGTTCCAGCAGGCGGTAGAACAGCATGCCGCGAGCTCGCGACCCACGACGGTTGTAGCGGAAGGTGTATTCGTCCAGGTAGTAGTCCAGATGCTTCCGGCGGATGGCCCCCTGGTGGGTGCCCAGCCACCAGCGATCCAACAGAGCGGCTATACGATGAACACGCGGCATCGCCACATGCGCAGGGTCGCCGCAGGCCGAGAGGTTCTTCGGTCGGTGAGGGTAGCCACGGCCTGCCAGCCCGATGTATCCTGCCCATCCATCCGTATGCACCACGGCGCCCGGACATACCACCGCTTCGACGAACGGCAACAAACTCTCGCCCGACACATCCTTCACGCGACGCATACGGACTCGCCCGCTGGCTCGCCCTCGAATCTCTACGGCGATCACCACGATCGACTTCTTGCTCGTCTGACGCCCTGCAACGTTGGCCTCCACACCACCGACATAGGTTTCGTCTACTTCGACTTCGCCGTTGAGTCGATCCCTGCCGGGCCGCACCATGGCGCGCCGCAGCTTGTGCAGCCAAGCCCAGGCGGTCTGGTAGCTCCCCAGGCCCAGAACGCGCTGCAGGCCCAGAGCGCTGATCCCGTGCTTCTGGCTGGTCACGTGCCACATGGCCAGAAACCATGTCCGAAGCGGTTTGCGGGCGCCTTCGAATATCGTCCCCGCCGTCGGCGAGGTCTGGCGCTGGCACTGGGCGCAGCGGAACTCCCCCCGGGCCGTTCTCCAAGCGGATTCTCCTCCGCACTTCGGACATCGGAAGCCATCCGCCCAGCGAACCCGTTCCACGTACTCGATGCAGGCAATCTCCGACGGGAACCACTCGTCGAATTCCTGGAGCGTTCGCGGGTAGTCCACGCCCCCCACGGGATGTCGGCTATGCTCTTCCGCCACACCGCCATTCCACATCTTGTGCCTACGAGAGGGAAGTGGATACCCACTTCCTGCGAATCATCGGCCTGCACGCCCTCGACAGCGGCCTCCAGGCGAGCTGGACCGACTATCGCCGGTGGGGCAAGGGACCGAAGCAGCGGCTGAAGTTCTCGAAGTTCGGCGATGAGAACATCGAGAAGGCGTACGCGACGCATTACGTGCGCAAGAAGAAACGCCACGGCGTCGAGGCCGACCCGGCGGCCCCCTGGCAGAACGCGACCCACGGAGACCCACCAGAAGGGACCGATCCATGAAGAGCAGACAAGGCGTAGAGCCGTGGCGTCTTGAGTGCGCGGTGGCGATCCTGACGCTGTTCGGCGGGCTCGGCGCGACGGCGACCCTCGCGG
>JAAEQP010000756.1 GCA_024231375.1 bacterium
GCTGGCCGGGGCGCGTCAGGGCCTGACGGTTCTGTGCCTGGAGAAGGCCGACCGGATTGGCGGAAACGCGGTGCGGTCGGGCGTGACCATGTGGGAACCGGGCGTGGGCGGCACGGGGTTCCCCTTCGAGATCTATTCGCGACTGAGAGGTATCCCTGACGCGGTGGGGGTGTACTCCTTTGGTCGTCACTTCTCGTGGGACGGACGCGAGTCGTTTCCCGGGGGCGAGCACGTCGTGGACCCAACGCGCCACTACATCGACACGCTGCGCCGCCACCGATCCAGAGAGAAGCAAACGGATCCGCCATTCCGCAAGGAATACTGGCACGGTGTGATCTTCGAACCTGACGCCTACGAGCAAGTGCTTCGCGAGATGCTGAAGGAGACGGGCAAGGTCACCATCGCGACGGAGACGACGTTTGCGTCGATCGACGTCGCGGATGGCCGTATCACGGGCATGACGTTGACGAACGGGCGGCGCGTGACGGCAAATGCCTATATCGACGGCACGGGCGGAGGCGCGTTGTGCAAGGCGGCGGGATGCGAGATGTTGTACGGGCAGGAGAGCCGTGTCCGGTTCAACGAACCCAGCGCGCCCGTGAAGCCCAACGACCGCATCAACGGGGCTACCCTCATCTTCCGCGTCACCAAGACGGACACGCCCGGCATCGAACCGTTGCCGGAAGGAATTCCCGAGAACTGCTGGTGGGGCGGGTTCGGTTGCATGAGCGCCGTGCGGTATCCCAACGGCGACTACAACTGCAACATGCTGCCCACCATGCGCGGCGTCGATTTCGCCAAGCTCGGGTACGCGAAGGCCTACGAGGAATGCCTACGCCGGGTCTCGGCGTTCTGGCGCTATGTGCAGAAGGGGTGGCCCGAATTCCAGAGCTACCGCATCGCGTGGATTGCGCCCGCGCTGGGTGTGCGCGAGACCAGCCGCGTGCTGGGCGAATATGTCTTGAGCGAGAACGACTTGCGCGCAGGCGTGTCGGGACAGACGCATCCCGATATCATCACCATCGCCGATCATTCCTTCGACCGCCACGGTGAAGGCGGGGGCGGCGAACTGGGCGAACCCTACGGCGTGCCGTACCGGTGTCTGGTTCCCAAGGGATACACCAATCTACTCGTCGCGTGCCGGGGATCGAGTTTCAGTTCGTTGGCCGCGTCGAGCTGCCGTCTGTCGCGCACCATGATGCAACTCGGTCAAGCCGCCGGGACCGCGGCCTGCCTGGCGAAGGCGATGGATGTTGACCTGCCCAACGTGCCGCCGGACCAACTACGCGACGCACTACGGGCGCAGCACGTCGAAGTGGATTGGCCGAGGACGCCGGAGATCGAGAAGCATCTGGCGGAATGACGCCGAATGGTGCGTGCTCACTTTGTTCGACGCACCCTACGAAGATTGCTTCGAGGTGAAGGCAAAGCGACGTAAGCGTGCCGACGCGGGTTCAACCAGGGGTTGACTGGCAGCTTCACCGATCTGCGCCTGTCGGCAGGTCGGGGACCCGCGCCAAGTCAAGCCTCCCTAGGGGCGCGCGGCGCAGAAACTCTACGAGAGTCTCGCGGCCTTGCGTGAGTCGATCATATTCTTGCGATGAAAGAACCACCGCCAAGTCCTCGCCGACCTTAAGGATGCGTTGCGGCCCGTCGCGCAACGCCGATGCAACGATTTCGCTCAGCTTGTGTTCAGCTTTCTGCATTTTCCACTCTCGACCCACGAGACACGTCTCCACACTGCGTAGGGAACTTCTGTTTGTGCCACGCTATCCAGTTGGCCGCGACCTCTATGGTATCCTCTGTCCTATGCACATCAACGGCGGAGACACACCATGACTCACGGCAGTCCAACGACAATGCTAGCGATGATCCTGGTATGCTGCGCGGCAGTCCACGCCGCCGAGACCGACAAGGCCATCCCCAAGGCCGACAGGACCGTCGCTCCGCCGCTTTCGGCGAATCTACCGGCTGAATACGCGGCGTTGCCGGTGTTCGGTTCAATCGACTGGGAAACCCGGCGGCTACCGTGGGTGGGTCCGGGTCCTGACGAAGGCGTCAGCGGTCTCGGCATGGTGCCGGTCGACGGCAAACTCTATCTGACCGGCGGATTTATTCCTGGCGGCGACGAGTCGGGCGACGAGGTTAGCCATCGCACCTCTCGGTGGACGTGGCGCTACGATCCTGCCAGCGACACGTGGGATCGCCTTGCCGACGCGCCCATACGCCGCGAGTATGTGCGCAGCATCGCCACATCCGATTCTGTCTACCTGGTCGGCGGCGGTTGTCAGTACAAAGGGCAGAATCCGCCTTACCGGGTTCACGGCGAGTGTGCCCGGCTGGATCTGAAGGCCAACCCGTCCGCGTGGAGCACGTGTGATTCGCTCAATGTACCGCGCACGCACACAGCAGTGGGCTGCATTGGTCGACATCTGGTCGTTGCGGGCGGTAACGAGTACGACCTCGCGGAGAAAGGCTACAGCCACGCCACCATCCGCGCTACGACGGAAGTCTTCGACACGAGCGACCCCGATGGCGGATGGCGTGAAGCTAAGCCGTTGCCCGGCGCGGGCCGGGGGTGGTCGGCGTCCGTGACGACCGACGCCCACCTGTATGTGTTCAGCGGACTGACATGGGACGAGTCGAACGATCTCTACGGTACGCCCGAAACGCTTCGCTACGAACCGGCCGCCGACACGTGGGACAAGCTCGCTCCGCCGCCGCTGGCCATGTCGGGTTGGGAAGGCGCGCTCTATGCCGACCGGTTCGCCATCATTGTGGGCGGCGTCGAGCGTAGAGTAGGGGCGAAGATTGGGTGGTCGGACCTGGTGTGGGCCTACGACATCCAGGACAACCAATGGCTTCGCGTGAACGGGCTCTTGCCGCCCGGGGCCGTGTTCAACGACCCCGGCGTGGCCATTGTCGGCGACACCATCTATGTCGCCGGCGCGGAAGGCCCGTACGGCAGTCACTACAACTACTTCCTGGTCGGCCGCATTCGAAGAGACTCGTAGGCGGCCCGCGTTCAGTTGAAGGAGATTCTCATGCATTCCTTGTGTCGTTCCACGCGTGTCATGCAGATTGCGTGTCTTGTTGCAGTAAGTCTTGCCGCCGTACCCGCCTCCGCCCAACTCGTCAGCGGCGAGTTCATCCCGTGTGGCGCGCCGGACGGTGTTGGCCCACTCGCGGCTGAGAAGATCGTGAACCATCCCGTGGGCGCCGCGGACGTGTTCGGCAGGGACTACCCGGACCTGTTCGTCATGAGCGGCAGCCGGTTCTATCCGGGTTTGCTGCTGTTTCCGTGGGAGAGCACGTCCGACGACGGCGTGCCGGTGTTCGGCGAAGCGCGGACCGTTGCCACGCCCGGATGCGTCAAGCCGGGCAATCCGGGGACCATCTTCGACCGGAACGGAGAGGTCCACGCGCTGTGGGTCGCGAAGGGCGATCTCATTCACCTCACCCTCGACAAGGCCACGCTGACGTTCAAGGAAGTGGCGCGCCGTAAGCTCTCCGGGTTGCCGCGCGGTCCGCACGCGGTGGCGTGGTTGCCCGATGCGGAAGGCGACGGTGGCAGCGTGGTTGTCGCGATCACCGACGGCAAGGGCTATGGACCGCCCATGGACGGATTCACGTCGTCGCGCGATCCCCGCTACGACCCCTACGACGGCGCGGGCATCTGGCGCGGCGGATTCTCCTACGTTACGTTGTATGCGGTGCGGTTTGACCGGTTCATGGAGGAACCCGTTGGCGAACCCCGGCGGATCGTGCCCACGGACCGCGAGGTGCTCCAGCACGCGCGGTCGCTCACCGTGGTCGACGTGGGCAACGGACCCGCCGTGGTTTCGGGGTCGATCTACGGACCCATCTACCATTTCGCGGCTGACGACTCGGGCGCGTTTGAATCGGGACACATGATCGCCGACGACAACGGCATCGCCCTGCGGCATCCGAGCATCAAGCCCACGCCCGTGGCGTATCCCGACGCGGACGGCCGCTGGTGCAACCTGCTGGCGGGGGGCGAAGGCGCGGTCCACTTCTACCGCTTCTTGGACCGCTTCACCCCGGCCGGACAACCCGTATACGCCCCGTCCACGCCCGCGCTCCAACGTGACGCCGATCTCTATGCAGGCACGTTGCCCGTACCCAACGCGGTCGATTGGGACGGCGATGGTCTTGTCGACATCGTCGCCGGCAATTCGGAAGGCTTCGTGCTCTTCTGCCGGAACGTGGGCACTGCCGATGCGCCGAGATTCCTGTCCCCCGTGCCACTCGAGGCCGGTGGCGACATTATCTGCGTCCAGCCCGGTTACAGCGGCAGCATCCAGGGGCCCGGCGAAGCGCGATGGGGGTACACCTGTCCGACGGTCGCCGACTGGAACCGCGACGGGTTGCCCGACGTGCTGTTGAGCGGTGCCACGGCACAGCATCACGTGTATTTCAACGTCGGGACGCGGACTGAACCCAAATTTGACCATGCGCGACCGGTCTATTGCGACGGCCTTGAACTCCACGGCACGTGGCGCGTCAAACCCGGTGTGGCCGAGATGGCGGGCCGCATGGCCTACGTTGCCCTCGATGACGACGACGAATTCCATCTCTATTGGCAGATAGATGTGTACAACCTGGAGAACGCCGGCAAACTTCGGCTCGAATCCGGCGCGGTTATCGGCGCGAACTTCCTCAAATCCGGCGGTACCGGCCGCATCAAGATCTCACTCGTCGATTGGGACCGCGACGGTCGCACCGATCTCCTCATCGGCACCCCGCGCCACGCGTCCATCCCCGACCCCGACAACGGCTTGCCCCAATCCCTCGGGTTGCCCGGCAGCGGCGTCCTCCTCCTCCGCAACCGCGGCACCGACGCCGAACCCGTCTTCGCCCACCCCGAAACCCTCAAGTTCAAAGGCGCCGACATCTTCTTCGGCCAACACGCCTGCGGTCCCACCCCCTTCGGCGATCCGGCGAAGCCGGGCCTGATTGTCAGCGTCGAGACCGGCCACTTCCGCTACTTTGCCCCGGAGGATATCGGGTTCGGCAAGCCGGATTGATTGAACCACGAAGGGTAGAAGGGCACGAAGGCGGACGGAAATAGGAGCAGTTTGACAGGATAACGGGATGGACTGGATGGAGAGGTGAGGGCAGCCAGGAGACCGCTGTGTAGCGCAGGCGTCTCGCCTGCATTCTTGGCTTCGAGATCCCGAAGGATTGCAGGCGAGACGCCTGCGCTACAAGACGCCCGGCCCTGCATTATCTCCCCATTCGTGTACATGTCCCGACATTCGTGGGCATTCGTGATCAGGGCTTCACTTCGTGCTCTTCTGTCCTTCGTGGTTCAACCTCTTCCATCTTCTCCCTCGGTCTCTTCAGCCGCCAGGCTCTTGCCGGTGGGGTCGGACACAAACGCGCTCGGCGGGGTAGCAGCGAGTTCGTCGAGGTGCGCACGGACGTCCACCGCGGCGGCGCGTACGGAGTCGTCCGGGTCGTTGACCAGTTTCGCGAGGATGGCGCGGTTGGCGGTGGTGGGATGCGCGCGCAACGCGCCCATCACGAGCACCCGCAACGCCGGGTCGTCGTCCGCGGCCAGCATGGCAACCAAGGGACTCTCGGGCGCGGTGTGTTCGAGCCAGGGGGCGACGCGGTCGGGCTTGGTGTATTCATCGCCTTCCTTGAGCGCCTTCAACACCCGGACGGCCTCGATTCCGTGGGGGTCCTTCCGCGCCTGGACGTCGCGAATGAATTCCTGGTATTTGGGTTCACCCGCCTGCTCGTCTGCTTGGACAGCCGCTACGACCGCGTCGATCACGCGTACGCGTTTCTGCGCGGGGATTTCGTCCAACAAATCGGGCGCTTCTGAATGCCATTCGACCTTGGCGTCACCCAGACAGTCGACATACACCTTGACCGTTGGCAGCGGCTCCATGAGTGTGAGGTAACGCCACAGGGCGTGAAGGCGTTCGCGGCTGTCGCTTCGAGTCCGCATCTTCTTGTGGAACCGCTGCCAATACTGCCACGCGAGGCTGTTGTGTCCGTGCTCAAGGTCGCGAAAGAGAAACGCGACTTCCCGGTCCCACCTTCCCCATATGCCCCATTGGCTCAAATCGTTTAGGCGGCCCGCCAACGCGACGAATCGTTGTGAATGCTCACGACGGGCGCGCGCAGCGCCTTCCGAATCCAGGTTGGCGAGTGAGTAGGTCCACAGATTCTCGTCGTTGCCGCCTGACATTCGGTCCTTCCAGTCGAGAGAACCGGCCTCTGCCAACCAGTCGTGGCGCAGGATGAACCGCTCGATGTCAGGGCCTCCAAGCACCACCGCCACCTGCAACGACGGTTTGAACCCATAGTTCGGGTGAGCCCTGTGGATAAGCAACGGAACGAGCCGTTCTTCAATCGCATTGGGGTGAGGCTCGCCCGCCGTGTCGAGTTCCTGGTCCTTCAGCCAGACGGCATGGGCAACCGCCGCCGTGTGGACCGGCAGGCGGCGCCCACCGAGACCCCACCCGCCGCTACGGTGCATAGTTCCGGCCCCAGTGAAGAGACCGTCGCGGCGGCGGCTGATACCGAACTGGAATCCGCCGTCGTCGCGCCAGGTGACGCAGTCGTAGAGGGTGCTGGATTCCAGCAAGTCGCTGGCGAGGTCCACGAGACGGTCTGCGTCCAACATGGGCACAAGCGATTCCACCAACGCCCCGGCGGGGCTTGCGGTCAAATACTGCTGTTCGTCGTCCGCCCGCTGCATGACGCGCTCAAAGATGTCCCATGCCGATGCGGCGTTCGGCACCTCGACCAAGTCATGCTGCCACGCGCCCCAGTCCCGGAACACCTGCATCAGTTCGGGTTCACTTCCAGCACGTTCTCGAATGACCCATGAGCCGTGGGGCCCATACGTCTCGATGGCCTCGAACCAGTCCGGACCCACCGCGTAGTCTGCCAGCCGCGCCTGGTCCAACAAGGTCTCAAGCCGGTGCTCGCGCTCGGGAAACAACGCGCTGAAATGGGTGAATAGCTGGAAACCACCGCTGCTTGAGCCACTTCCTCTGCCACCCAGGCCCACTTCGCCCCCGTACGCCACCCGCGCGTAGCATGTCCGGTGTTCGCGGGGTGCATCCCTTGGTCCCCAGCCGTCGGGCGCATCAACCTCAAACTTGCTCAGAGTCCGGCGAATGGACGCTGAACGGCCGCTGGGGCCATCGTGCTTCGGCAAGTGGACCTCGTACTCGTCTTCGGTGAACTCCTTGGGCGGGATAGGACGGTCCGGCACCTTGTCGAAGAACTCTTCGAACGGCATGGTGACGGGCGTCTTGCCCAAGTACACGTCGTTGACCCACAGGTCCGCGCCGCGAACGGCCTTCTCCGACAAGCCTATTGTTATTTCGCCTGGCTCGGCTTTCTGAGTTCTTGCTTCCGCCAACGCCTGCATCGGACGTCCCGGCCCGTTCTGGAACGTCCCATAGGCGCACAACACGATAGCCATCAGGATGATGCCCGGCGTGCAGTAGCCGCGCCACGCCAACATCACCGCCATCACGCCGAAAGCCAGCACAACAGCGACCGCCACTAACTGCGCCACGGCCAACGACATAGGCACACTGCCCAGCCGCGTCATGACCCCGCCGTTCGAGGTGTCCGTCACGGCGATGACCATGATGGTCGCGCCGAGGATGGCCAGGATGCCTGCCTCGGTCCATCGGACTATCCGGTCGGGACGCAGATTCATCGCAGGCACCACGGTTCTGCCGCGATGCGCTCGTCGGACCATAAACAGCACCACCACGGCTCCCAAGAGCAGCATGGCCATTCGCGAGTTCAGCAGCCAGAAGACGGAAGGCATTGGTACGCCCATGGTTAGTACACCTCCATGGTTCGGTTGAGCAGCCGTCCCGCGACCAGCATCACGCACAGGATCAGGATGGCCACGCCCACCGCGAACACACGGCACCACGGTGCATGCACTGCCGCGAACGCGGTAAACGCGCCCACAATGTATGCGACGCAGAGGAAGTCACCTGCGTTGCGGCCACGGGTGGGTTGGGCACGCCGAATCCAGGCGTAGTGGAGCATGGGCATCAGCGCCGCGTACTGCACCAGCCACACCCACGGCAGCACCGCCTCGTAGGACCCGAACAGGGGGAAGTAGGGGCTCTTAAACACGATGTCTTGAATCCACGAACGCGCGGGGGACCAAACAAGGACGGCGGCCGGCAACCACACCATCATCACGGCCAGCACATGGGCCAGCGTCGTGTGAACCCACAAGCGGTCCCGCGAAAACCCGCGGGAATACAGATACGCATGCCGGTGCGCGTGCCCGTTGCCGCGTAAGTTCTTCACAATCAAGAAGCTATGCATCAGAATGAACAGCCACGCCCAGAAATCCCGCCATTCCAAGGGTTCCCGATGCA
>JAAEQP010000757.1 GCA_024231375.1 bacterium
CACGGGGCCGGATGTTGACTCGTCAGTTGGGAAGGAGGTTACTTCTTCTTCCCGCTGGCGCTGCCACCGCCCGCGCTGTAGTCAAACAGGGCGAAGGGGTCGTCGCCGGAGGCGTCGCCGAAGGGGTTGGCTTCGTCGCCTTCCGCCTTCTCGGCCGCGGCCGCTACGGTGACTTCGGCAACCTCGAACACGCGCTCTTTGAGGTAGATCGTGCCGGTGACGGTCACGGGCTTGTCGAGCATGTCTTTGTTGGCGATGAGGTCCTTGGCGGCGGCGGTGAAGAGGTAATGCAGGGTGCATCCCTTCAGACCTTCCACGTCCTTGCCTTCGGCGTCTTTGGCTTCGGCAACCTTCAACGCGGGACGGCACCCGTCAAGACCGATTTTCACGTCATCGCCGGCCTTCTTCAGGGCCTTCTCGATGCAGTAGTTCATGCCGGTGACCGTGGCCTTGACCGCATTTTCTTCGCTGGCGGCACGGACCGCGCCGCTCAGGCTCACGGCGGCGACCAGGGCGGCCATCATCACAATCGCGAATACTCTCTTCATTGTACGCTCCCTCTTACTCACATCTGCTTTGTTCTAGAAACGTTTCGGGTGCTATGTCCGTTCAGGGCAATTCGCCCCGATGGGCTTTGGAAACACCATTCCACATAGTTTACAACAAACGACCCACGAATGTCAGGTTCGGGCTCTTGGGAATATGGACGACCAGGCGCCCCAGGTTATTCAACGGTTTGTTCCGCTCCGCGGCCCGCCCGGGAAAGGTAGGCGATCAAGAGCGTTAACTCCATGAGGCCAAAGGAGATCTTGAGCCAGTAGGGGATGACGGGTTCGTGGTATTGGGACAGGAAGGCTTCCACGAACCCGGCCCAGGCCAGCATGGCGGCCACACCGAAAATCAGGGTCACGAGGTCCGGTCCCACGGCGCGGAGACGGCCTTTCAAGGATTCACGCGTGCCCCAGCCGATAAGGGCACGGCCCAGCACCAACCCCGCTTGGCCCGCAAGGAAGATGGCGGGGATCTCGATCACACCATGGGGCAACAGCCATCCGGCCAGAAACACGGTTTCGCCCGCCGCGATGTAGTCGACGGCCACCGCGCCGACCATCACGCCGTTGGCGAACAGCACAATGATCGTGCCGATGCCCCACGCGCTGCCGAGGGCCATGGTCGTAATCGCCACCTTGGTGTTGTGGGTGAAGTAGAAGCTGGTGCCCGACGCTTTGCTGCCGGCGCGCGGGTCGAAATCGCGCACCTCCTCTTCTTCAGCCACCCGTTCCGACGGATGCACGCTGAGGTGGGGGAAGGGCATGAGCACGTCTTTGGCTTCCGGGTCGAGGCGTATGGCCACGCCGCCGAACAACGCGCCTACCAGGGTGATGGCGACGGCCGCGTAGAAGGCCCAGATGTTTCGGCGGAAGGTGCAAGGGAACGTTTCCATGACCCAGCGGAGCGGCGTGAACCGGGCGCTCTGCCCGCGGGTCTCGTGGATCTCGCCGTAGGCGCGCGCCACCAGGGCTTCAAGGTAGGCCCGGAGTTCCGGTTCGGCCGCGAAGGTCTTCACCTTGCCCAGGTCGGTGGACGCGCGTTGGTAGAGGTAATGGAAACGCCGGGCATCGCGCAGCGACAGCATGTGGGCGACGTCTTCTCCCAGGCGGCGAAGCATGGCCTCGAGCTCGTCCCAATGGGGACGCTCCTCCTCCACAAATCGGTCCAGATCGATAATCACAGGAGTTGCCTCTGCTTGACGTTGACGTATTGCGTGACCAATTGCGCGGACAACGCTTCGTTTTCCAACAACGCAAACGACACGCCCCGATGGTGGAGCGTGCGTTCCACTTCGCGGAGGTCGTGCCAACGAAGATGCCCGCACAACCGGCCGTATAGGTCGTCGACCGATGCGGCGGACTCGTCCTCGAAGAGCGGCCCCACGCCTTTCGGCGCGATCATGTTCACGAACACCAGGTGATGCCGCCGAATCAGTTCCACGTTCTTCACAAAGGACTCGGACAGCACGGGGTCGTCCAGATTGGTCAGAAACACGACCAACGCCCTGCGCCGCAGCCGAAGCCGCAGGAAGGAGAACAGTTCGTCGAAGTCGGGCGTGACGGTTTCGGGTTGGAGCGTGTACAGGGCGTCGCGGCATGCGTTGTAGTGGGCTTTGCCGCGCTTGGCCCGCACGAATCCACCGACCTTGTCGCTGAACGTGACGAGCCCGAACAGGTCCCCCTGCCGTTCCGCCGCAAGACCCAGCACCAGCGACGCAGTAATGAACCGTTCCAGTTGGCTCACCACGATATCGTCGCCGTTCCCATCAGGGACACGCACGGTACGTCCGCTCAACCGCGACGCGTCAACCACCACATACACTTCCTGGGTCCGTTCGAGTTGGAACACCTTGGTGATGGGGTGCCCGCGTTTCGCGGTGGCCTTCCAATGGATCTCGTCGAAACTGTCGCCGGGCACGTACTCGCGCAGTTTCTCGAACTCGCGGCCCTTGCCGAGCTGGCGTTGGGCATGGATGCCGAACCCTGCGCGATTAAGGAAGATCGCCGCCACTTGCCGCCGTTCGGTCATCAGGTTCGGGTACACGCGCGCTTCGCATTCGGCTGGCGCCGTTGCGCGCACGCCCCACAGCCCCAGCGGCGACACGCCTTCCAGGTACACGTTGTGAAACGTGTAGCGGCCCCGGCGCAACGGTCGGCACGGCCACGCCACCCGGTACACCGACGCACCGTCCCCAGACCCCGCGGCGAGGGAAACGTGCATATCCTGTTCGGCCGATTCGATCTCGTGGGGAAGCGCCAAACCGAGACGCAACCGCTTGGCCGATGGCCGGTCGTTGGTGATTTGGATGTCGATCTCGCCGTCGCGGTCTTTGGACAGCCGGACGACCTCTGGCAAGGACGCGCCGATGCCGTTGAGACTGCCGTGCGCCAGCGCGGCATCCAGTAGCGCGACGATGACCAGGACACCGATGGCGGCAATAGCCAGCGGGACGACATCCGGCTGCACACCGGCCAACAGCGCGAAAGGCAGTACGATCACGCCGACCATCAGCAGCAATCTGGAACGGGGCACGATCATCGCGGTACCGCTACCTCCTCCAGGATCTTCCCGATGACTTCGGGGACCGTCATCCCTTCGATTTCGTATTCGGGACGGAGGATGAGCCGGTGTTGCAGCACGGGACACGCCATGGTCTTCACGTCGTCCGGCGTGACAAAATCGCGGCCCGAGATGGCGGCGTGGACCCGGCTCGACAGGAGAATGGCCTGGGTGGCGCGAGGTCCCGCGCCCACGAGGACGCTGGCGCTATCGCGCGTCCCGCGCACGATATCGACCATGTAGCCCACAAGTTCTTCACGGACCGTCACGGACTGGAGCCCGGCGCGCAGCCGGGTCAGGTCGTCGGCACTGACCACGGGCTGGACAGCGCCGGACGCCAGGGTGTCCTCGGGCGCGTCGGATCCCAACATGCGGCGGGCCAGCGTCAGTTCCTCATCGCGGTCCGGACAGTCCATGGTGATCTTCAGCATGAACCGGTCCTTCTGAGCCTCCGGTAGCGGATAGGTGCCCTCGTATTCGATGGGGTTCTGGGTGGCGAAGACCGTGAAATTGGGCGAAAGCTGGTGCGGTTCGCGGTCAATGGTCACCAACCGTTCCTGCATGGCCTGCAACAAGGCGGCCTGGGTCTTGGCAGGTGCGCG
>JAAEQP010000758.1 GCA_024231375.1 bacterium
GCCTACAACCACCCCACTGCCGGCATGACCGAGGAAGAGCGCAAAGCCAACGAGGCTCCCTACACCACCATGGTGTCCGGCATGGAGGCCATCTGGAAAGAGGTCACGGACGAAGGGCTCCTCCCCTACATCGTCCCCGTTTCTCCCGGCTGGGACTCGCGCCCGTGGTATGTCGAGCGCGCTTTGGTGCGCGCGAACCCCCGCCCCAGACTCTATTACCAGATGTGCGAAGCCGCGAAGAAGTATGTCAATCCCAAACTCAACATGGTCATCGCCGAATGCTGGAACGAGTTCGGTGAGGGAAGCTACGTCGAACCCACAACCCAATTCGGATTCGGCGCCCTCGACGCCATGCGCGACGCCTTCTGCACATCACAGAACCCTCACCACGACGACGTGACGCCCCAGTCCCTCGGCCTCTCCGCGCCCGTCTTCGACGAGGTCCCGCGACCCAGCGACGTCGTGGCCGAATCCGGCGGCAACCTGCTCTACAACGCCGATATCGAAGGCAATTGGGGGTGGATCACCTACGCAGGCCTCAAACCTGCCGACACCTTCGAGCCCCATGGAGGCTCGAAGTGTCTGCGCGTCGGAGCGGGGGAGGGGGTCAAGTGTCAATGGACCATGCCTCTCCCCGAGAGCGGAACCGTCCGCGTCCAGCTCTGGTACCGCGCGCCCCAAGGAGCCACCCTCGCCGTGTACGCCGCGCTGTTCACCGGGCAACGTTGGCTCCAACGCTACGCCGACATCGCCGTCCTGGAATCAACCGACGGCCAGTGGGCCAAACTGGATACCACCCTCACCGTCACCGACCCCGAAGCAACCCATATCGACATCGAATTCAGGGCCGCCAACGCCCCCTGCCACGTCGACGACATCGACATCCGCGCCATTGCCCCGTAGTCGCCACACTGGAGCTATCAAGCGCCTCTCTCTACCCAACTGTCTTGAACGCAACCC
>JAAEQP010000759.1 GCA_024231375.1 bacterium
CGCCGAGACGAACGGCGCAGCGATTCCCGTGAAAGTGCGGGGCATCTGCATTTACTCGTACACGGGAACGGCGCCGACGGTTGACGGGGCCCAAGGCGTCGTAGGTTCGGACACGGACGGGTGTGTGAAGGCGCCGGCCTCGGGGAACGGCAGGGGAATCAACGTGAAGGTGGACACGGTGGCCGAAGAGGTCCACGTGTTGCTGTAGGGAGAAGAAAGCATGAAGTATCAAGACAGTCTGGTGAGAGAACGGGTGGCGTTTCTGAAGCAGGACCCGGAACGGCTGCGTGAGGTTCGGGGTCGCGACCTGTACGAGACGTTGGGAGGCCTGGGGCTTTCGCACGGCCAGTTCTTTCGGGCCCTCGGCTCGACGGCCGACGATTACTGCGCGCAGGAGTTCGGCATCGACCTGAACCGCATCACGGTGGATCGGTTCTTCCAGTCGGACCCGAATGCGAAGTGGCTGTTCCCGGACATCGTGCGGGAGGCCGTGTTGACGGGGATGCGGCAGAAGCCCAAGTATCCGGACCTCATCATCCGGGATGAGCGGATCGAGGGCACCGCCTATGACGTGCCGTATGTGACCGAATCGGCCGCGGAGGAAGAGCTGCGGGGCGTTGCCGAGGGCGCCGCCATTCCGGAGTCGGAGATCACGTACGGTGATCGCATTGTCCGGCTCGACAAAAAGGGTCGCGGCGTCATCGCGTCCTATGAAGTGATTCGCCGTATGTCGGTCGACATGCTGCGCGTGCACTTGCAGCGCATGGGTGAGCGGCTGGGCCGAAATCTCGATGCGCGGTTGGCCAGTGTGCTCGTAAGCGGCGATTCGTCAGGCAGCGGCACGGCGGCAACGACGGTGAATACGGCGACTTCCGGGGCGTGGGCGTATGCGGACCTGGTCAGCGGGTTCATGAAGCTCACGATGGACCACTACTTCACGCCGACGCACCTGCTGGCGAACGGCGACCTCTGCGAGAGCATCCTCGCGTTGAGCGAGTTCAAAGAGGCGGCGCTGTTCGATTTCGCG
>JAAEQP010000760.1 GCA_024231375.1 bacterium
TATTCGATGGATTTGCGCAAGCGTGTATTGGCTGATTCTGACGCGGGACGACCGACGAACTGGGCGGTCCATGAAGATCTTTGGACGTATCAAAGGCCGCGGCGGGTCCAGTCATGCGCGGGAATTCGTGTCCAAACGGACCGATCCAAGGGCACCCGGGGGACTCCACCGCCGACGTCAAAACCGACTTCGGACTCAATCCGACAACGTCACTTCCAACGACGCGGCCGCCGTCCCGACTCGCTCGGGGCAATACGTCGCGCCGGTTTTCCAGATGCTCCACAACACCGTCGCCATGGCGCGCGCCGCGCTGTGGCGGGCGTTGCGGGGCGAAACTCCCTGGTCGAGCAACCTCCCATAAATGTCGGCGAACGTGGGATCTTGCCGCGACACGACGGCCGACATCGCCGCGCCGATGATCATGTCCTTGAGCATTCTGTTGCCACCGCGAGTCATGCGGACCGACTCCGCTTGGTGCGGCCCGCCGCTCTGATGGTGCTCCAGTCCGATCCCGATGTACATCCACAACGATGACTTTTTCCTGAACCGAGACGGCTCGTCGACAAACGCATAAAAAGTCGCCGCGCGGATCCAACCCACGCCCGGCAGCGCGACAAACCGGCGAATCGGCTTCTCTTTCCGGGCGTTTTGGAGGAGCTTGCGGCGAAGCAGCTCTTCCTGGAGCACCGCCGCGTCGTAGCCGGTCAGGTAGACTTCGAGCGTGTCGCGCGTCAACCGCGCATTGGGCAACTTCCGGACCAGCGCCGGGCGTTTGGCGATTTCGACGAACGCGCCTTCGTGAACGAAGACTCCGTACTGGCGAAACTCGGCCATGAGGCGGTTGGCTTGCCGCACGCGATTGCGCACGCGGTCGTGATACGACGCGACCAGGCGTTTGAACCGCATCCGCGCCGCCGACTCGGGATGATGCACCTCCTTGATGTATCCACCCCGGGCAAGTTGCGCCAATTTCTCGGCGTCGAGCGCGTCGTCCTTGTTGCCGGCCTTGGCAATCAACGCGTTGCGTCGCGGATTGCAGACGATCACCGTCTCGCCCAGCACGCTCAACCCGCGCAGGATCCAGTCGGCCAGCGGGCCCTCCTCGATGATCACCTGCCGCGGTCGCGGAACTCGTTCCACGCTTTTCTTCAAGGCCGGAATGTTCGTCGCGCAACGCTCCCGCAGGGTCACCCGCCCAGTCCGCGTCACCA
>JAAEQP010000761.1 GCA_024231375.1 bacterium
AACCGGTCTGGGAAGATACGTTGAACCGCGATCTCATGCCCTATGACCGGGTGTTGGAGCCCGTCGTGGCCGGGAAGACCCTCTTCCTCGCGTTCAACGACACGGACAAACTGGTCGCACTGGATACCGACACGGGTGAGGAGCGCTGGGCGTTCTACACGGACGGTCCTATTCGTTTTGCACCGGTCGTCTGGGAAGGCCACGTCTACATTGTCAGCGACGACGGCTGCCTGTATTGCCTGGACGCCGCAAAGGGCGAGGTCACGTGGAAGACGCGCGGTGCGCCTGAAGCGCGCCGTCTTCTTGGCAACAGCCGGCTCATCTCGACGTGGCCGGCGCGTGGCGCGCCCGTGGTGCATGACGGCATCGTGTATTGGGCCGCCGGCATTTGGCCCTTCATGGGAACCTTCATCTACGCCCAGGACACCCTGACCGGCGATGTGGTGTGGCTGAACGACGGTGACGGGTCTACATTCCAGGAGCAACCGCACGGCGGCGCGTGGTCCTTCGGTGGCGTAGGGCCCCAAGGATACTTCGTCGTGTCAGGCGACCGGCTGCTGGTGCCTGGCGGGCGATCCGTGCCGGCCGCTTTCGACCGCAAGACGGGCGAGTTGAAGCACTATCTGTTCCACGACAACAACAAGACGGGCGGCTCGTTTGTGTGCGCCGACGAGACGCTGTTCTTCAATCACTATCGCGAGCGCGTGGTATCGGCCTACGACGTAGAGACCGGCGAACCCCGCGTAGCGAGAATGGGCAAGTACCCGGTGTTGACGCCCGAGGCGTACTACATGTCGGGCCCGTCAATCCGCGCATTCGATGCGGCGAAGGTCAAGGCGAAACCGGACGAATGGGTTGAAGCCTCGCTGTGGGAATTGCCCATCGACTCGTCAGGCGACCTCATCAAGGCCGGACAGCGGCTCTACGTGGGTAGCAAGGACAAAATCGTGGCGGTGCAGCTTTCCACGAACGGCGCGCCGCCGTCCATTGCGTGGAGCAAAACCGTGGAAGGCGGAGTGGAACGTCTCGTCGCCGCGGACGACAAGCTCTTCGCGGTGACGGTCGAAGGCCGGTTGATGGTGTTCGGCGCCGGAACCGGCAAGGACCCTGTGCGACGCGACCTGACGGAGGCTTCAGCCTCCGAGGTTGCTGACGGTGCCGTCGCACGGGCCAAGGACATCGTGAAGCAGACGGGCGTTTCCGAAGGGTATGCCTTGTTCTACGGTGTCGGCGACGGTTCGTTGCTGCGCGCCTTGGCGGACGAAACCGACCTGCGGCTCATTGCGTTCGACCCGGACGCGAACCGTGTGGACGAGGTCCGCCGTGAGTTGGATGCCCAGGGACTGTACGACGGGCGGATTGCCGTGGCCCAGGGGGATCCCGTTTCCGCGAACGCCGCTCCGTACTTGGCATCGCTGACGGTGGTTCACGACCTGAAGTACACCCTCGACGCGGCGTTCGTCGAAGCCGTCTACCGTTCCGTGCGTCCATATGGAGGTATGGTGTGGGTAGACGGTGCGGCCGCAGGTGATTTGAAGAAGGCGTTTGCGAAGGCCCCGGGGGTCGCGATTCCGGGCGATGGCCTGGTTTCCAGGGAAGGTTCTCTGGAGGGCGCTGGACAATGGACCCACTACCTCGGCGACCCGGCCCAGACTGGCAAATCCGATGACAAACGCGTGAAATTGCCGTTGGGACTGCTGTGGTTTGGCGGGAACACGCACGAAGACGTGCTCACCCGGCACGGACACGGACCGCCCGAGCAGATCGTGGACGGCCGATTGGTCATCCAGGGCATGGACTGCATGTCGGCGCGCGACGTATACACGGGCCGGGTTCTGTGGCGCACGCCCATGACCGATTTCGACACCTACGGCGTGTACTACGATCAAACATACAAAGAAACGCCGACGAGCACGGCGTACAACCAGGTTCACATTCCTGGCGCGAACGTGCGGGGCACCAACTTCGTTGTCACGTCCGACAGCATCTATGTGATTCAGACGGGCCGGTGCGACGTGCTTGACCCGGTTTCAGGTGAGATCAAGGGCAGCCTGCGCCTGCCGTCGCGCGATCCCGGCGCCGACTCTCCCGCCTACCCGGCGTGGGGCTACATCGGCGTGTACGAGGATCTGCTTGTCGCGGGAGCCGACTTCGTGAAGTTCTCGGACATTGTACCGCCCCCCGACGAAGGCAAAGGCGCAATCTGGGAGAATTACGACACCAGCGCCAGCAGGAAGTTGGTGGTCATGGACCGGCACACGGGCGAGCCCGCGTGGCAGATCGACGCGGAGTGCGGATTCCTGCACAACGGCATCGCACTGGCCGCCGACACGCTGTTCTGCCTGGACAAGGCACCGCCGAATCTGGAAGACCAACTCGCGCGACGCGGCAAAGCCACGCCGGACACCTACCGGTTGCGGGCGTACGACATCCGCACGGGCGATGTGCGTTGGGAGAAGGCTGAGGACGTGTTTGGATCGTTCCTGGCCTATTCCAAGGAGCACGACATCCTGGTCCAGTCAACGCGGCCCGCGCGCGACACGGTGCGGGGCGAGGAAGGCAAGCGCATCATTGCGTACCGGGGCAAGGACGGGACGGTGGTCTGGGACAAGAAGATGCGCTATCCCACGTTCCCCCTGATTCATGGCGACCGGTTCGTGACCGAGGGAGGCATGTTCGACCTGCAGACCGGCGAACAGGCCACCATCGCGAATCCGCTCACGGGTGAACCCATGGCCTGGGAGTGGAAGCGCATGTACGGGTGCAACTACCCCATCGCCGCTGAGAATCTCTTGACTTTCCGGTCGGGTGCGGCGGGGTACTACGACCTTGCGGGAGGTGGCGGCACGGGGAACTTTGGTGGATTCAAGTCCAGCTGTACCTCGAATCTCATCGCGGCGGACGGCGTCCTGAACGCGCCCGATTACACACGGACCTGCTCCTGTTCGTACCCGAACCAGACGTCGTTGGCCCTGGTACATACCCCCAGCGTGGAGAAATGGACGTTTAATGAGTTCCGCCTTGGGGAGGCCCCCATCCAGCGGATCGGTGTCAACCTCGGCGCGCCGGGTGACCGGTTGGCGGACGACAACGTGATGTGGCTGGAGTATCCGGTGGTGGGCGGTGCTACGCCGAAAGTGAAGGTGTCATCCCTTCCCGAGAAGCCGCGGAGGTTCCTGCATCAGTCGCTCCGGTTCAACGGCGATCATACGTGGGTGACGGCTTCCGGTGTTGAAGGCATTGAGTCTTTGACGATCGATCTCAATTCACTGAAGAAGCACAAGTACACGGTGCGGCTGCTCTTCGCCGAGCCGGAAGACCGGGCCGCGGGCGATCGCGTGTTCGGCGTGGAGATCGAGGGACGCAGTGTGCTGAAGGCGTTTGACGTCGTGAAGGAGGCGGGTGCCCCGCGCACGACGGTGGTGAAGGTATTTGAACGCATCAAAGCCGCGGAAACCCTGACGGTTGCTCTGAAGGCGGAGGATGGCTCGAAGGCACCTCCGATCTTGTGTGGTGTGGAAGTCATCGCGGACTGAGGACCTCAGATACGCAGCCCGATGGATCGCATGAGGTTCAGCGCGTTGCCTTGCGACACGACACCCGGCTTCAACCGGTAGTCGAACCGGATCTCGCCGTCTTCAAACCGGTCGCCGAAATGGACGTTGGCGGCCTGACCTTGCAGCGTGCCCGCAATGCGTGTGACGGCCAGGTCGTGTGTCGTGACCAGCCCGATGGCGCCCGCATCCACGAACCCCGACATGAGCGCCCCCGCCCCGATGGTGCGGTCGTGGGAGTTGGTGCCATGCAGAATCTCGTCCAACAGGAACAGCAGCGGGCCTTTGCCGGCCTGCACATGCATGTCGCGTAAACGCACGATCTCCGCGTAGAAGCGCGACATGCCCTTTCGGATGGAATCCTCGACGCGGATGGTGGCGCCCATGGACAGGGGCGACACGCGGAGCCCTTCGGCACAGGCCGGCGCGCCCAGGTAGGCCAACACGACGTTGATGCCCACCGCCCGTAGCAGCGTGCTCTTTCCCGACATATTGGCGCCGCTCACGACCAGCAACCGCAGGCCGGTGTCGAGCCGCACGTCGTTGCGCACGCATTGGGACGGCGGTAGCAGGGGATGCCCCAGCGCGGTTGCGTCGAATACGGGCCCTTCTTCCACCACCTCGACGGGTGCGTCGTCGGGACGCTCGAAGGCGTATCCGGCCACGGAACTGAGTGCTTCGAGTTCGCCCAGGGCTTGAAGCCAGTCCGATACGCGGGGACCCCATTCCGTGCGCCAGCGTTCCAAGGCGCACGCGGCGTGCAACCAGCCCAGCACCGTCATGGACCCCAGTGCGAAGAGGAGGTTGGCGTGGGCTTCGGACCATTCAATTCTGCGCTTGAGCCTGGCGATCCGCTGGGATGCCGGGACGTTGCCGTCCCAGAACCGCGCGTGAAGCCGGGTCAAGGGATCGCACTGGAACGATTCCTGTTCCAGCCGGGCCAGAACGCCCGCGAGTACCTCGAGTTCGCGGAGAGGCTCACTGGTCTCGCGCGCCACCCGGCCAACGCGATTCTTTAGCCCGATCCAGAGCGCCGCCTGTGCGCCGACGGCCAAGAGCAAGGGCCCAGCCCAGTCGGTGAGGGCCAGCGCGATGAAACCAAACAGCATAGCGCCAGTACCGGCCCACGCCACCCAGCGCCAAAGGCGCCAACTCAGCACGGGGTCGCCTCCTGCCCAAGCCGCCAGAAAACTCGGGGCCACCTGGGCCTCGACGACGCGCCCATGAAGCGCCAGCTCTTCGCGGAGATCCAGATTGTCGCGCAGTTCATCAACCGCCTCGCGGCGGGCCAGCATCGTGCCCCGGTCGGCCGGCGTACACATCCACGCGGCGAGGGCCTGCTCGCCGGACCGGGTCCGCGCCATGCATATGAGTTCGAAGAGCGACCCTTCGCCGAAGAGATCGAGGTCCTTGGCGTAGAGGTGTTCGTCAGGCGCGACGTGGGTGCCCGCGTTGCCCTGCCCAGGCCAAGTACCCTCCAGCCTGCGTAGGCCTGCTCCGTAGAACGCCATGCCGGCCTCGGCGCGGGCTTGGGCGCGCAGCACGCGGTCGTGCGCGATGACCAGGGCGACAAAGAGGGCCAGAGGTATCACCGCCCAGAACGGCGAAGCCCATGAGAGCGCGAACCCTCCCCAGACGGCGGCTACAATGACCGCGAACACAAGAAGGCGCAGGTTGGCGATGCGCCCGGCCTTGCGTGCGCAGTCCTTCGCCACGGTCTGGTGCTGGGCCATCCGGGCCATATAGGTTTGGTGCGGTTTGCTCGTGCTTTCCATTGGATCCTTAGCGTATCACTCGGACCCGCATCCTTGAAAGGGGAATGTGGTTGACTTTGAGGCTGCATCGTGCGAAAACGGGGCTCCGGCTGGATGCCGGGTTGGCTGGAATAGGACGGGAGAAGATAGTATGGCGCGAGGCGACCACATCAGCGCACGTCGGGTCGGTTATTCCCATCACGGGATCGATTGCGGCGATGGCACCGTGATCCACTATGCGGGCGACCACGGCGAGAAGCGAAATCCATGCGTGCGGCGAAGCACGCTGGCGGAGTTCGCCAAGGGTGCGCCCGTGGAGGTCGTGGCGCATCGACGCGCCGATGCCCCGGATATCGTGGTTGAACGCGCCGAGGGCCATGTGGGTGAAGCGCGGTATCGGCTGTTGCGCAGCAACTGCGAGCATTTCGCGCGGCGGTGTGCAACGGGAAAGCCGCGGAGTCGCCAAGTGCGGCGGGCTGCCACCGTCGCAGTGGCCGCCGTCTGCGGGATTGCGGTCGCAACCGTGCCCGCGTTGCGGCGGCGTCTGCGTCGCGGGTGAGGAACAACGAGTGGGGGAGAACGGCATGCTGCGTCGTTGCGGGTCACGAGGACTGCGGTGTGCCGCAACACAGCTACCGGTACGAGATTCGGTTTCCCGCGTAGTGCGCATTTCTGTGGCTTGGCAATGGGGAGAGATTACGTGAATCGCGTTCTTGTGTATCCGTATGTCTTGACGATCCTTCTTTCTGCGTCGGCAGTCGCGAGTGAAGAAGGTTCGATCATACTGGGGAATCCTTCGGACCGGGCCGACCGCCTCATTTCCATCGTGGGGCCGCGAGACGCGGACGTCGTCGCCGAGTGCCGGCCGACGGGTAGGGAGGCCTGGACCCCTGCCACCGTGTATGTGGGCGCTACGGTCAATGCGTGGCGAACGCGGGACCAGACCACCCGTAACGCGAACATCGTCGCCGGACGAGTACCGCGAGGATCGGAACCGTGCGTGTGGAACTACTCCTTTGATTTCGACCCGCCGCTGGGCCGCGTGCAGTTTCGATTACGGGCCGCTGACGGTGGGGGCGTCATCCTCGACCAGGAAGTCGATCTGTCGGTCTGTTCGGACGTCGTCGTCGTTGGGTGTGGCAATCTGGACGCGTATCTGGGCGACGCTTTCGAGATGCCTTGGCGTATCACACCCGGCGCGCATCAAACACCACAACACCCGAATCTGTGCCTGCCATTCACTCGCGACGTGGTGAAACCCGACGACCGCTATCCTCTCTACCGGTACCGGGAAGCCGATGCCGAGCCTGTCGTGGTTTCGCCGGGACTGACGGGATGGTACCGCATCTACGCGGGCACCGAGCCTCAGACTTCGTTTCAGCTATCGCTGTCGGACGAAGGCGTGCGTTACCCGGTGCCCGAATATCACACGGCCCGGTCGTACTCGCGTCTGATGCAGGACTACCTGGTGGTGAGCGCCGACATGACGGGCCAGGATGTGTTGCTGCATCCGGGCGGGGCGCGATACTGGAAGGACGTGTCGATTCGCTACCTGCGTTTCGTGCCAATGACCGACGAGGAGGTCCAAGCGGAGTCCAACGCGCGCGACTGGGCGCGGGCTCAGGGGCGTCCTTTCGTGGCCTACGCGGAGCCGTGTACGATCAACCACTACGAGCCCCGTTCGCTCACGCTACGCGGCCATCTCGGCAACGAGATGCGGCTTCACCAGAAGAGGGGATGCACGGATGTGTACGTGCATGCGGTCCGGCTGGGGTCCAAGGCCTGGTACCGCAGCGATGTCCTGGAGCGGTTGCCGATCCCGTCCGACGAGGGGCCGGATGGTTCCGCCGCCAAGTGGCAGAAGTGGATGGACGAAGGCGACCCCATCGTGGTCGCCATCGAGGAAGGTCATGCGGCCGGTCTCAAGGTGTTCGCTGACATGGGCATGAACGTGTCCTACGAGAAGACCCGCGAGCGCGCCGTGCGTGAGCACCCCGACTACCTGTTGAACGGCGAAGGCATCTTCCTCGACTACCGCAATCCGGGCGTGCGCGACTATGCCGTGGTCGTGGCCGCGGAACTCATGACCAAATACAATGTGGATGGGATTAACCTGGACTACGCGCGGTTTGGGTGCAACCAATCCTTTGACGCTGCGTCGCTGTTGGACGTGGGCGAGCGCATTCACCGTGCTCGTCGACAGGCCGAAGACAAGTGGGGGCATCCGATTGCCGTCGCCGCGCGCATCCCTTCGTATCGGTATCATGAGAAGCAGAGCCGCTCGTATCAGGGCGAGTACGACGAGTTCCTGGAGGCGCTGACCCGCTGGGCGCGCGAGGGTTGGGTCGACCGCGTCATGGCGTGCAGTATGGGGCGCATCGGGTACGTGTCCGGGCTGGACGTGACCCGCTACGCCGAGGCTATCAAGGGGACAAGTACCCAGTTATGGGGCGACTTGTACGGCGGGGGTGCATTCGGCAACACATCGGCTTCGGGCTGGCAGGACGTGGCGCGGCAATGGGTGAACCAGGGTTTGGACGGCGGATTCTTCTTCTACACGATCGAGCGCCCGATTGAATTCTACCAACTCGATTGGCAACTGCGGTTGACTGAGTATCCAGAGAAGGCGGCGGTGTTTGATCGGTAGCCGGGCGGAAGTCGGGGACAGTGGGGCTGATGAAAGAAGTCGCAGTTTCCCTCGCTAGCCCGCTGAA
>JAAEQP010000762.1 GCA_024231375.1 bacterium
ACGGTCGCGGTCAGAACATCGTGGACGCAGCCGCACGTGGTGTGGACTTGGTGACGCCGTCATGTGGTCCCAAGCCCGAGGCCGAGGCAGACGAAGTCATGCTGGACGATTTCGAGTTCACTGCGGATGGTCAACGGATCGCGCAGTGCCCTGCGGGGCATGCGCCTATGGAACAAGGGGAATGTGGAAAGAGTGGTCAGCGTCGCTATGCCCATATGGACGTGGAGCGTTGCGCGCGTTGCCGGTGGCTGGGGGACTGCCCGGCCACCTGGAATGAGCGTGCCGAGACTATGACACTAACGTGGTCGCCATCGCAGGGGGCTACGTCCGCCCGTCGTGGTCGGGAACAGACCAAGGAGTTCAAGGACGCTTATCGCCTTCGTAGCGGGATCGAGGCGACGAACTCGGAATACAAGCGCCCATATGGCGGCGGTCGTCTTCGTGTGCGTGGGAGTCCGGCGGTGGCGCGGACGGTGAAGTTCAAGTTCATGGCCCTGAACATCCGGCGGTGGACCAAGCCTGCGCGAAAAGTGCTGGATCAGGCGGCGTAGGAGTTCTGCAGTCCCTTGTTCGGCGTCCCCACGACCTCCCGGGGGCCTCCGAGAGACCATCAACCGCCCGATCATCCCCTCCCCGCACCCACGCCCCACCGAACGCCCTCATCTTCCACCCCGCCAGGCTCTCACACACCTGCGCAAACGGGGGTTCGTACGAGAGAATCAATGTTGCCGGGCTCCAGCATCTCAGCCGCGCGTTGGATCGTCGCCCACGGCGCGTCGATGGTTCCGTCGTTCGCGTCATTCCCGTTTAGAGCCACATAGTACGCGACGCCGTTCAGATGAGGTCGATCGGTGGGATAGTATTCCTTCGGGCCGACTTCGGCGCAGACGTTGTCCTGATTACA
>JAAEQP010000763.1 GCA_024231375.1 bacterium
GAAGCGACCAAGGACGGCGGCCTGTATCAGATTCGCAATCTCGACTTCATGACCGAAGCGGGTTTGCAGGACTATCCCGTCATCGTCGTGTATCTTCCCGACAAGGGCATCCCCCACGCGTGCGTGACCTTTGCGGGCATCGTGGCCGTCAACACCGGAATGAACGCGAGGGGCATCGCCCTCTCCGAAAAGGGAAACTCGCCTGCGGACGGCTATCCCTACGATGTCAACGGCGCCCATTTCACGTCTGTTTTCCACCAGATCCTCTACGACGCTGAGAACCTGGAGAGCGCAGTCGACATCCTCCAGGAAACGCAATGGTTCAAGTCGTACTACTTCGTGGTCGGAAGCGGCAACGACAAGGCAGGGGTGAAGGTGAAAGTGGATGCCCCGGACATCACGTTCTGGGGAGCGAGTGACCCCACGGAAGAAGAGATGTTCGAGCCGCTGCCCAACGCCGTCTACATCACCATGGAAGACCAACTGACGGTCCCCTTCCTCAAGGAACACGACGGCGCGCACGACCAGAACACGCTCATCGAACTTTCCAAGATGGTGGGAACCGACAACGGCAATCTGCTGAACGTCGTCTATGACACGGCACGGCTGGAGATGTGGGTGGCCATCGCGGAGGGCGACCAGAATGCGAAGACCCGCCCCTA
>JAAEQP010000764.1 GCA_024231375.1 bacterium
CTCGGGCAAAGCGCTGCGTATTCCTCGAAAAGCTGGTTCCATATCGTCGCACCGACCAACCGCCGGCCCTTTGGATATGACTGGGAAGACTTCGGACGTCAGGACGCCATGGAGGTGCTCGATCTCGCGCGCCGTTCCCTGGAGCACGACCCGTCGCGCATCTACCTCACCGGCCATTCCATGGGAGGCCACGGCGCCTGGCATCTGGGCGTGACCTACCCGGACCGATTCGCCGCCGTGGGACCCAGCGCCGGCTGGCTCTCGCGCGCCACCTATGTCAGGCGACCGCGTGAAGCGGTCGAAGAATCCGCCCTCGACGCCCTCGTGAGCCGATGCAGCAAATCAGGCGATACGATCGCCCTGGCCGCCAACCTCAAACACAGCGGGGTCTACATTCTCCATGGCGGCGACGACGACAACGTTCCCGCCGCGCAGGCCCAGCGCATGACGGAAGTTCTGGGCGAGTTCCACCACGATTGGGTCTACCACGAGGAGCCGGGGCAAGGCCACTGGTGGGGCAACGAATACAACGATGGCGGGTCGGCCTGTGTCGACTGGCCCTTCATGTTCGATCTGTTCGCCCGCCATGCGTTGCCGCCGTCGTCATCGGTGCGCGACGTCGAATTCGTCACCGCCAACCCAGGCGTCTCCAGCCAGTGTCACTGGTTGGCCATCGAAGGGCAGATCAAGCACCTGGACCTGAGCAAGGCCCACGTCCACACCTGGCCCGGCAAGCGCCTGTTCCAGGGAACCACGGAAAACGTCGCCATCTTGCGACTCGATGTCACGCACCTGCGCAGCGCCGAACCGATCACCGTCACCCTGGACGACCAGACGCTAAGCGACATTCCCTATCCTGAGGCAACCGGGTCTCTTTGGCTCGAACGTGAAAACGGCCAGTGGCGCAGCACCACCAAACCCTCGCTAGAACACAAAGGCCCCCACCGCTATGGCAGTATCAAGGACGAGCTGAAACACCGATTCCTGTTCGTCTATGGCACGCGCGGGACCGCGCAAGAAAACGCCTGGGCATTCGGCAAGGCCCGCTACGATGCCGAGACCTACTGGTACCGGGGCAACGGCGGCGTAGAACTCGTCAAGGACTCCGATTTCGAGCTCACCCGCTACGCCGACCGCACGGTCGTGCTCTATGGCAATGCCGAGACGAATGCCGCCTGGCCCGCCCTGCTGGGCGACAGTCCCGTGCAGATTCGCCCGGGCCAGGTGCGAGTAGGCAAGCGCTCCTTCGAGGGTGACGATCTGTCCGCCATCTTCGTTCAGCCACGCCGCGACAGCGACATCGCTTCCGTGGTCGTCGTCAGCGGCACGGGCCCGGTCGGCATGCGGTCGACCTACTTCGTGCCCTTCTTCACCCCGTTCGTCCGCTATCCCGATTGCCAGATCGCCCGCGTCAGCGACGAGAATGCCGCAAGTTCAGAAAACGTGGCCGTGGGCTTCTTCGGTCTGGATTGGTCGGTCGAAGCCGGGGAATTCGCTTTTGCCGACGAGAACGGCTAGGGCACCTTGTCCCATATTCGGTAGATTCTCGCCCGGAAGTATGTGAGAATTCGGCTCCACAGGCGTCTGTTCCTATGACAACATGTTTGAGTTTCGTTCATAGGAGCTATGGCCGTGCAGACGATCAACTATCGATGTCCGAAGTGCTCGAATACCGAATGCGAAACCGGAGAAATGCGTGCCGCGGGCGGGTTCTGGAGCAAGATCTTCGACGTGCAGAGCCGCCGCTTCGCTACCGTCACGTGCGCGCGGTGCCGATATACGGAGATGTACAAGACCGATACCAGTATGCTGGGCAACGTCTTCGATCTTTTCACCAATTAGCCC
>JAAEQP010000765.1 GCA_024231375.1 bacterium
CCGACGGCCCATGGACATGGGCGTGGACTCGCAAGGCCGGTTCGCGGTCGATATCGGCGCAACCGACGAGCCCACCACCCTCATGGCCGAAGCGCCGGGCTGCATCCCGCTCATCGTCGAAGGCATCCGCACACGACGCGGTGTCCGCACCAACGTGGGCACCTTGTGGCTCGAACCCGGTTTCGCGACGGACGGCGAGGTTGTGGACGCAGCCGGCGCACCCGTGCCCTACGCCCGCGTGAAGGCGCGGCTCGTTGCCCTACCCGGCCGATCCGGGTTGCCCGAGGACCTGCTCGAACGATCCGCCGAACACTCCGCCATCGCCGACAGCGCCGGCCGGTTCACCCTACCCGACATGACAACCGGCGCCTACCGCGTACACGGCGAAGCGCCGGGCTACGCCGCCCTGGCCCGCGAAGTGACAGTCTCCCCCGGCACGTCCCTACGCGTGGAACTGCAACGCACCGGTTGGGTCGCATGCACCTTGTCCTTCCCCGGCAAGCAAACGCGCCGCGTCGTCCGCCTCACCCACGCCGACGACAAAAGCATCACCTTCCAGCAACGATGCGAGCCGGACCAGGCCCCTATCCTCATATTCGACCACCTCGTCCCCGGCCCCTACCAACTCGAACTCCGCGGCCCCGGCAACGAACCCATCGCTCTCACCGTTGCCCCCGACACCGGCACCGAACTCGTCGTCGAAGCAAGGTGAGACACAATCTGCCCCTTCCCCTCGGATGCGCCACGTTCAAGCGCAGCTTGTGCGTGTCCGGCATCCACGCCAGCGCGAGCTGTGGCTGGTCACCGCTCCCGGGTACCTTCCGCCCAAGCCTTCATCCCGCAATTTCCATCAATCCCCAAATCCCCTTCGCTTGCGGTCTTCCTCCCTTCCGAATCCGGCGCCACCTTGTGGCGCGAGCAAGCCGTTGGCCCCTCAGGGCGATCACACTAGAACTGCGCGAGAACTGTCCGACATGAGAACCAAGACGAGCCGGAGCCGCCTCCGGGTCCCGCCAGTCCCGTCACGGGACGGCCGAACCCGCGCCATTGCTCCCGGCCTCGCGCACCGGGCTACCAAGATGCGAGAGGCTCACCGTCAACAATACACGGGGAAGGATAGACGTATTCAACCGGACGTGGCTCTCGGCTTCGTGACGATTCGGCCGTCCCTACGGGACTTTTCATGACGGGCGCCGCTTCACCTCTTGTGGAAGCACGCGCCCTCAAAGAGGGACCGTGCCGGCCAAACCGGTCTTGATACCGTCGGTGGCTGCCTCTACACTGGTTCGTAACCTATCGGTCGTGGTCGCCGGTGGGTCCATGCGGAAAATCTCGGACAAAGTATGGGGAATCAATGAAGGCTTTCGTTTCCAGTCTCGCTGCGCTCACCTGTCTTCTCACTGGCTGCGCAGTTGGCGCCGCCGACGATGCCACGGAAGTGTCGGCACCTCCCGCCGCGCCCGGGTGGCCCAGCCGCGATGCGAACCTGGACGCGCTGTCGGGCTTCCGGAACCCGCCGCCGGGCTACGGTGAAGTCCCGTTCTGGTGGTGGACGGGCGAAGACCTGGATGTGGACCGCATGCTCTGGCAGGTGCGGGAACTGCACAAGAAAGGGATCAGCGGCGTCCAGGTAAACTACTCCCACTACGACACTCCCGGCTGGCTCACCGAGATGGACGAGCCCCGCCTATTCACCGAGGAGTGGTGGAAGGTGTACTCCAGGATCTCCGAAGAGTGCGGGAAGCTGGGCATGGGGATCGGGCTGAGCACATACACCCTCGACTGGCCGCGCGGCGCAGAGAACCTTTTCTATCACCTCTTCTACAGCAAGCCCCACCTGAATGCCATCGAGTTGAAGAAAGGGGAGGTTTCTCGCCTGCGCGGGGGCCAGACGAAGGACCTCCCATGTCCCAACGACCAGTTCGCCGCTCACGCCTATCCGGTCAAGGGCGGCAAGCTTCAGCCCGGAGGCATGGACCTGGCGGGATTCATCAAAGACGGCCGGTTATCCTGGACCGCGCCGGACGGCGAATGGGAGATCTGGACATTCCACACTGCGCGAAAGAGTGGCTCGCTCAATCCGCTCATGAAGGGGGCCGGCGACACGGTTATCCAGGGCTACTTCCAGCAGTTCCAGGACCGCAATCCCGGCAAGACCTCCAGGGGGCTGAACTACTTCTTCAACGACGAACTTCATATCGGTCTCGGCAAATTCGCGTGGAACCCGGATTTCCCGGAGGAGTTCCGCCGCCGCAAGGGCTATGACCTCATGGAGGTCCTGCCGGCGATGTGGACGGACATGGGCGACATCACCCCCAAGATCAGGATGGATTATGCCGACGTGCGCATGAGCCTGATGGAAGAACGCTACTTCAAGCCGATCTACGACTGGCATGCCTCGCGTGGCATGATCTTCGGTTGCGACAGTGGCGGTCGCGGCAGAGATCCCCACGAGTTCGGGGATTATTTCCGCGCAACCCGCTGGTATTCGGCGCCGGGACACGACACCCCCGGCGGCAACGCGGACCTGATCAAGGGCAAGGTCTCATCCTCCATTGCCAATCTCTACCAGCGGCCGCGGGTCTGGCTGGAAGGCTACCACAGCCTCGGCTGGGGCGCCACGCCCGAGCGCCTCATGTTTGCGACCCGCGAGAATTACCTCTACGGCTGCACGCTTCTGAATCTGCATGGACTCTATTATTCGACGTACGGTTCGCACTGGGAATGGGCCCCGCCCTGCTATCATTTCCGCATGCCCTACTGGGCGCACATGGACGTATTTCTGAAATACTTCGAGCGGCTGTCGTATCTGATGAGCCAAGGCCACCATGTGTGCGACGTTGCCGTGGTCTACCCGGTAGCGCCCTATGAGGCCGAGATGAACGGCAAGGCTGCCTGCGATACGGCCTTTGACCTTGCCGGGCGGCTGATGAGAGCCGGCATCAATTTCGACTTCATCGACAACGATTCCCTCGCGCGCGCGGAAGTCGAGAACGGCAGGCTCCTGGTCAAGGCCGCGGGCGCCTCGTACCGGGCACTGGTCTTCCCGAACATGGAGGCCGTCCGCTGGGCAAGCATCGAAAAAGCCGCCGCCTTCGCGGAGGCGGGAGGCGAAGTCTATGTTGTCGGCGCACTCCCTGCCGCGTCGGACCGGGCCGGCAGCAATGATCCCGAGCTTGTCGCGAGGAACAACAAGGCCTTCAAGGCCGAGTGCCGCATGGCTGACAGCCAGGAAGTTGTCGATGAAATCCGCGATGCCTTTGTACAGGATGTCAGGGGCATCGACCGGACACTGCGAGCCCTGCATCGCAAGGTCGGTCCGCGCGACATGTATCTGGTGATGGATGCTGAGCCCGGCGACCTGGTCGAGTTCCGGGCCAGCGGCGCGGTTGAGCTGTGGGACCCGTGGACCGGCAGCGTCCGTCCCTTGCGCATGGTCAAGAAGACTGCGACGGGCACCCAAGTCGAGTTGCCGCTGGAGAAGTACGAAGCGCAGGTTGTGGTATTCACGCAGGGCCGGGAGCATGCGAATCCACCGGAACCCGACCGGCGCCCCCTTCTTCAGAAGGCACTGGCGGACGAATGGAATGTGAGCTTCATTCCGACCATGGACAACACCTACGGTGATCTTCGCCTGCCTATCACTGCCGAGAACAGGGTGTTGGGGGTGGAAGCGCGGCGGTTCGCCTGGGCGCGTGAAACCGGGGCGCTGGCCAAGAGCGCCATGAAGGAGAAAACAGACGATAGCTCCTGGGCAACGAAGCTTCACGGCTACGGTTCCCAGTTCTACGTGCTGGGTCCGGTTCCGGACAGCGTCCCCGTTGCGAAACTCGACGGCAAACTGGCGAAGCTCAAACGCGTTGATCCTTCCACGCCGGTCAAGGTTGCCGGTAAGTCCCTGCGCTGGGAGACCTATGACTCTTCCTGGCGTTACGGCAAGGAAGGTGATCTGGGACATCAGGGCTACCACGGCCTGAAGCGGACCGTGACGGACGATTTCATTTGTCTCGGGCAACCCACCGGCGGTCTCAACGAAACGCGCTACGTGGACTCCAAGGCGGGCAAACGCTATTACTTGTGGACCTCGGCAACCGTATCCGAGGCGCGGTCCGCATCAATACAGGTCAGCCGCGGCGCGCCCGCGGACAAGAGCCATACTTCGGCCGTGCTGACACCCGCGGCAGTGTATATCAACGGCAAGCAGGCGAATCCAAGCAAGGCGGTATCTCTGGAAGCCGGCCCCAACCCTGTCCTCGTCCGCTATGACCACGCAGGCCGGGGTCATTTCGTCATGCTACGAACAGACCGGCCCGCACCGGAGAAGTGCGAACAACTGGCCATGCGATGGTACAACGATTCCAGGGTGATTCCTTTCGACGTCTATGCCGGCGAGAAGGCGGCCGAGTGGTTCCGTTTTGTCTCCGCCCCTGGCACCTCGGCAATCCGTGTGCAGGCCTACGGCAAGGTCGATGCGTGGCTCAACGGAAAGCCCATGCAGGACAAGGGCAAGGGCTGTTTCGAACCGGAAGAGATCGTGTCGAAGGCAGCCGTTGTTGCACTGCGAGTCAAGCCCGTTACCGGCCGGAGCGGCGGATCCGTCATTCCCGAACCAGTCATGATCGAGACTGTCGACGGCACTATGCCTCTCGGCGACTGGTCGAAAATGGGCATCCTCAACAACTACTCCGGGGGTGTACGTTACCGGAAGAGTTTGACGCTCACCAAGGAAGAGACCGAAGGCAAAGTCGAACTGGATTTGGGGAAAGTCGTAGCGACCGCCGAGGTCCACGTCAACGGCAGGAAGCTTGGCGTGCGTGTTGCCCCGCCCTGGCGCCTGGACGCAACGGGCTTCTTCAAGCCCGGCGAGAATACACTGGAGGTGCTCGTATACAACACTTTGGCCAACCACTACCAGACCATACCCACACCCACGCGCTACCGCGGCTCGCCACTATCCGGCCTGCTTGGTCCGGTACGGCTTCTCTCTCGCGACTGGAAGACTGGCGAACCATACGCCCCCTTGAAGGCGCAGGGCCCTTCCGGCAGCCCCGAGCCTCCGCAAAAGACGCATCGCCTGTCGGTTGCCACCGTGGGCAACGCCCGCATAACGGTATCAAGTGGACCGGTGAAGGACTTCAATCGAAACGTCGCGGCCGCAGGCAACCTGATGCGCCGACCTGGGCTAACCGGATCAATCACGGGATCCCGGGGCCACAAGGGCGGAGGCAAGGATTTTTCCGCGCTCTTCAACGGCACGGTCGGTAATCGTAGGGACGGCTGGAAGACGGAAAACGACGGGCACACATTCGTCGGCATGGGCGAAGGGAATACTCTCGAAATCACCTTCGACTCAACGACAGCTCCCAAAGGTGTTTCCATCCATGCAATCCGAACCTATGCCGGACACCACGACGCACGCGCGTCCCAGAAATACACCGTGTACGCAGCCAGACACACCGCAAGCGACCGATTC
This sequence comes from bacterium, assembly GCA_024231375.1. Next base: position 5,474 of record JAAEQP010000765.1, read on the forward strand.
GAGAAGATCGCGGATGCAAGCAGCAACAGCAGGGGCGGTTTGAATGAGGTGGCGATATCGTCGCTCAATGACAAACCCTTAGTGGAAGGCGTGGGCCGCCTGCGGTTTGTCTTTCACGACGGCCCTATCGGGTTCAACGTCTATCGCGAAATCGCTGTATTCGATGCATCTGACGCGGTCGGGGACGAGAAGTAGTATTTCAAGTGTATGTTGAATGAGAAGGAACCCGTAGCACGCGCAATCTAACCTACACAGGACAACAGGAGCGGAACTCATGGCCATTCGCACCGCCATTCTCGGATACGGACGTAGCGGCAGCTCGCTACACGCCGGACCCATCGAGCGCAACGAAGCCTTCGACTTGGTCGCCGCGTGCGACATCGATCCCGAACGCCGCGAGCAAGCGGCCGAACGGTTCGGGTGCGCCGTGTATGACGACTACC
>JAAEQP010000766.1 GCA_024231375.1 bacterium
CACGGGCGGGTCTCGCGCTTCTCCGGGTAGTTCCCGTGAAACGAACGCGGATCCCGGCCATCGGGATAGCTCGTCCAGATGTGGTGTGCTACATTCGTGTCGCGATCCACGTAGTCCCAACGCGTGTAGACAAGCATGCCGTCATTGGTGACGCTTGGCTGCCACTCATGGGTTTCGTGAAAACTCAGACAGAGGATGTCGCTGCCATCGTCGTTCATGGAGTACGTGGTGTAGACGGGGCAATGGCGGCCGCACCGCAGGTAGCCACCGCGCCGTTCCGTGATGAAGGCGACACGTCCGCCGGGTAGGAAGCACGGGTCGAAGTCGTCCCACGGCCCGTCGGTCAACTGGACAAGGCCCGTTCCGTCGGCGTTCACCTTGAAGAGGTGATAGCTGCTCTCCGGCGTCCATTCGAGGTCGCCGCCCTTGGCTTCACTGTAGGCAAACAGAATCGTCTTGCCGTCGAAGGAAAGCTCGGGGGACAGGAACGTGCCGGAATCCAGTTTCTGCCCCGTCAGTCGGCCACTCTCCACGACGCTGTTCTCGAGGAGATTCGTCAAGCCCGGACTCGGGCCGAAGGGGTCGGAAAGCACGAACAGGCCGCCCCCAGGTACCGAGTTGAATCCGTAGTACTGGTCGCACATGTGAAAGACGCCCTTGGAATCGTGGCGTTTGATGAACAGCAATCGCTCGAAGTTGAGCAAGGGGTTTGTGAAAGCGACAGCACGTCTCAGTCCGCACGCTTCCACATAAACATCTTCGCGAACTTGCTCAGGCAGACTCGTGTTCCGCTCAAGCTTGGAGACCAACGCGTCCAGTTCCATGAGCCGCTCCGCAAGGGGCTGCAGACGCTGGGGATTGGCATTCAACTCCAGGCGCGCCGCCAGGACCTTTGCCCTGTCCACTATATCGCGAGTACGCACCAGGGAACAGCCACTGTGTGCTTTCGCGCCTGTGCGAGACGATTCACCCAAGGTTCCGGGATGCGAGTAAGGCCCCACACTTTTCTGGTCGGCGGGTTTGCCCAGGGCGACGTTGACGTCCGGCTTCTCCGTCGCATAGACCTCAACCTCATCCAACGCAAACGAACATTTCCCGGGGATGTGGAGACGAACGTACCGGGCCTGCACATGCTTTCCGCCCAGGGAGACGACGAGCGGCTCGTCCTTTTCGACTCCGTAGAACGGTTCGCCCGTGTGCTCATACACGCAGGTGAACTCGTTTCCATCGAGCGATGTCAGAACACGGAGGCGCTGTGTGCGGGGCGTCGTGCCGTTGTCGGTCCGGTTGAAGACGACCACGCGGTCAAGGGTGAGCGGGCTCGCAAGGTCAACCTGCCACCAGGGATCCTGCTCCCCGCTTGCGGTGTGGAACCCCCACTTGCCGTTCTTGATGCCGTCGCACCCGCCGACGGCGTC
>JAAEQP010000767.1 GCA_024231375.1 bacterium
CGTTTCACTCAGCATGACGGCTAGGCGTGTTCACTTCCTCGTCACCTCAGCCACCGCGTCATTCTGAGCAAGGCGAAGAATCTCATTTCCCCGACAACCATCCCAACCCGCGGGACACAGAGAATCGTAAGGGCGACAGCCAACCACTCCCAGCTGGCGGCTGGCCGTCTGGTCGTGCTAACGTTGCGAGGCCTAATTCACATGGAGGCAAAGCAATGATTCAACGACATGTCGCGTTCGGCGCGGTCTTGATGGCGGGCGCTCTTGCCGCCCTGCAAGCGCGGGCGGCCGAAACCAGTCGCCCTCTCCTCGCCGACGCCTACCCCCGCGCATTCCATTTCCGGCAGAGTGAAGGACTCGCCGCGCAGGGGAAGATGTCATTCGAAGAATGGGACGCCATCTTCAGCGTGTTGGACGGCATCATGGGCAAGTGCCTCGATGAGGAGATTCCCAACCGTTCCCGTCGCAACATCGAGTTTTTCACGAGATACAAGGACCTGCACCCCGAGAAGACCGTCCTGCTGCACTTCAACGGCAATGCGCGCGACCCGCGCTTCGAAGCCGCGCCGTACCATGCGGGCCACTGGCTCTACTACGACGGCTGCCGCGTGACCGAGGACGTGCCCGCCGAATCGGGCGAGACTACGATTCACGTCAAGAAGCCCGCCCTGTTCAAGACCAACATCGGCCGCTTCGACGACAAGAACGACGACGTGGCCCTGTGCATGATCGACGAAGACGGCAAGCCCGATTGGTCGCGGGCCGAGCAGGTGGAGTTGCTGGGTGTTGATATGGAAGCCAAGACGCTTCGGGTCCGCCGCGGCGCCTTCGGCACGAAGCCCATGGCATTCCCCGCCGGTGAGGCCTATGTCGCCGCCCACGTGACGGAAGGGCCGTGGGGCAGGAACTCGAACCTCCTCTGGGCCTACAACTACGCCACCACCTGCCCGGCCGACACCCAGGGCCAGGTGTGCGCGGATTTGCTGGTGGACGACCTGTGCCGGTGGTTCGGGAGCGACGGGCCATTGGCCGCCTTCGACGGAATCGAGTTCGATGTGCTCCATTTTCATCCCCACGGCGGCGGTGGTCGCGGCCCCGATGTGGATGCGGATGGCATGGCGGATCGTGGCGTGGTAGACGGTGTCAACGTCTACGGGTTCGGTGTACACGGGTTTCTGACAAACCTGCGCGCACGGCTGGGTGACGAACGCCTTATCATGGCCGATGGGCACGGGCCTCGCCATCAACGCAGCATCGGACTGCTCAACGGCATTGAGAGCGAGGGCTGGCCCGATTTGCGCGACACCACCGTTTCCGACTGGTCGGGCGGCCTGAACAGGCACGCTTTCTGGACCGCGCATGCGAGGCGTCCCGCGTTGAGCTACATCAACCACAGATTCATGGAGGCCGGGAAGCCTACCCAGGTTCCTCACAACATCACGCGCTTGGTGCTGGCTTCGGCCCAGTTCACCGATTCGGCGGTTACCTTCTCCATGTTGCCGCCGAAACCGGCCGGCGCGCGCCTTGGCGTGTGGGACGAACTGGTGATGGGCGTCGAACAACGCACTGGTTGGTTGGGACGCCCGCTCAGGAAAGCGCGGCATCTCGCTTTCGAAACGCCGGACGTGCTCGCGGGCGAGGACTGGGTTGAGGTGCTTCAAGCCGGTGCCGACACGTCTCTCACTCATGACGCATCTTGGATACGCATGGAGGGCGATGGTTCGAATCCCGTTTGGACGCGATCCACGATCACAGGACTGCGCATCGAAGGTCCAGACCTTGTCGTCAGGTGTACGGTCCGAGGGGAATCGCCCTTCATCAACGCACCTGAGTTGCCCCGGTTGCTTCAGGTTGCCTGCCGCGCCGATGGCCACCTCATCACCCCCTCTCTGCCTGTGGTGCATGTGGGATTGCGGAACCAGCCCAGAGCGCTCCTTCGGGAATCCGAGCCGGGCGCACGGCTTGTATACCGCGAGAAAGCGGAAATTGCAGGCGAACGCCACGAGGCGTACTTCGCCCATCCCCCCTTTGGCCAGGGGTTCGGTCCCGGGCACTTGGTTTGGTCCAGGGACGTGCACGTCCCCGACGCGTCTCCCGTCCTGTCTTTCCACACAGGCTTGTCCAAGGCTCCGAATCCCAGCGACGGGGTTACGTTTCGCATCGAGGTGGACGACGCGAAGGGAACCCGCATTCTCTTCGAACAGTACCACACGGCGTACGAATGGCAAGCCCACCGGGTTGATATGGCGCCCTGGAAGGGTCGGGAGATGGAGATCCGCTTCGTCACGGACTGTGGCCCGAACGACCACACCACGGCCGACCACGCGTATTGGGGCGATGTCTACATGCATGAGCGCGGCGCACGCTCACAGGACGGTCCTTCGCAAGCCCCGGTTATGGCCTGGGCCCACGGGCAGCCTTCCAGCCCCGTCTTCTACTTCCGAAACGTTGGCCCAGGCCTCGTGAACCTCTGCTTCGAGGCTGAGGGAGGCGCCAGCGTCTGGTTGAGCGACCTGACTGCCCATTGTGCCCCGGATGCCATGTGCCGTGAGTTCGAGAACGGCCTGGTGCTCGCCAATCCTTCGGATGCCCCAGTTACCTTCGACATCCGACGGCTTGCGCCAGGCAAACGGTTCCGCCATTTGGAGGCAACGCCGGAGCAGGACACGGAAGTCAACAGCGGCGCGCACGTTGGGGATACAGTGACGCTACCTCCACGAGATGGCCGTTTTCTCGTCCGGGTCGGTCCTGTCGAACGCTGAATGTTCGTGGCCGGGTCTACTTGCTCCAGGCCACGCCCATGAACGATACTAGCGGCAAGGACTGACGATGGGGTGAACGCACATGCTGGTGACCGTGGCGGGGGCCTTCATAGTACTGGCGCTGGCGGGATCGGCGATCCAGGCCTTCCGCCTGATTCGCCCTACGCGCCATCGCTTCTGCTGGAGCGCGGTGGGCGTGGCGCTGTTGCTCATGGCGTGTCATCAGGTCGCCCACGTCCGGTTCGCGCCAGTGGAGCCGCCTGCTGCAGCCGAGCTGTTCGGCGTCGGATTCGAACTGCTGGCGTCGCTGGTCCTGTTCATCGGTCTGTGGGCCGTGCGCCCTCTGATCCAACGCATGCTCGACACCGAGGGCACGTTGCGTGCCAGTGAAGAACGCCTGCGCGCATTCGGCGCATGTCTGCCCGACGTTGCCTTCATCGTGGACGAAGACGGACGGTACGTGGAGGTCCTCACGGCCGAAGAGGGGCTGCTCTACAGGGAGGCCAGCGAGCTCCGTGGTCGCCTCATCCGCGATGTCTTCCCGAAGCATCTCGCCGATATGTTTCAGTCGATGGTGACCCGAACGATTGAGTCCAACTCGCTGCAGGTGCTCGAATACGACCTGGAGGTCCCGGCCGGTCTTCGCCATTTCGAGGCGCGCGCCTTCCCCATGACAGGCGCCTCCAGTTCAGAGAAGCTTGTCGTCTACATTGGCCGCGACATTACCGAGCATCGGCGTGCTCAGGACGCCCTCAAGTCCAATATCGAGTTTCTGGAGACCCTCATCGACACCATTCCGTATCCCATCTTCTACACGGACCTGGATGGGGTCCATCTGGGATGCAACAAGACGTTCGCGGAAGAGATCGTGGGGCTGTCCAGGTCCCAAGTCATCGGACACACGCTCGCCAACCTGCCAGGATTGCTGACCCAGGGCGATGTTGACCGCTTCACCGAAGGGGATGGCGAGCTACTCGACGCACCCGGTACCCGGTATAACGAGACCCGTCTCAAGTGCGCCGGTGGCGAGGAGCGCGACTTCCTGCTGTGCAAGGCCACGTTCATGAAGGGCGCGGGCATTGTCGGCGGCATCGTCGGAGTCATGATCGACATGACCAAGCCGAAGCGCGCAGAAGAGGCACTTCGCGAAAGCGAAGAACTGCATCGAATTACGCTGGGAAGCATCTCCGATGCCGTATTCATTACGGACGACAAGGGGGCCTTCACCTACATCTGTCCCAACGTCGACATCATCTTCGGATGGACGTGGAGCGAGGTCCGGGCCCTTGGGTTCATCACGAACCTTCTCGGCCACGGACTTCCCTCGCCGGACGCCGTGGCCGACCGCGGCGAAATAACGAACATCGAGCAGGAGGTCGTTGACAAACAGCAGAACCGCCTGTCCCTGCTCGTCACGGTCAAGCGCGTGTCGATCAAGGGCGGGACCATGCTCTACACCTGCCGGGACATCACCCAGCGCCGGCTTGCCCAGATGGCGCTTAGGGACAGCGAGAGCCGGTTCCGTGCACTGTTCCACGGCGCGAACGACGCCATCTTCCTCAGCGAGTTTGACAAGCATTCGCGGTTCGGGCGGATCATCGAGGTGAACGACACGGCCTGCGAACGGCTGGATCGCGACCGCGAGATTGTGCTGGGCGCCAACCTCGGCGATCTGGACGCCGATCCGCTCGACTTGGCCCTGACGGACATCGCGCAGGATTTGATGGAGAAAGGCGCCGCCACGTATGAACGCGAGTTGCTGACGAGCGGTGGAACGCCCATTCCCTTCGAGTTCAACTCCCGGGTCGTGTCGCTGCAAGGCGGGCGCGTCGTCTTGTCCATCGCCCGGGACGTCTCCGAGCGCAGACGTGCGGCCGAACAGGAGCGTCGGCAGCAACAGCAGCTCGTCCTGTCCGACCGCATTGCATCGATGGGAGCCCTTGTTGCGGGCGTGGCCCATGAGATTAGCACTCCCAATCACGACATCGTCACGGGCGCCTCACTGCTCGCCACGACGTGGGCCGACAGCCTCCAGATCCTTGACGAATACCACACGAGCCACGGGCCCTTCGCGCTCGCGGGTGTGGACTACAGCGAGATGAAAGATCGCGTACCGGCACTGTTGACGCGGATACAGGAGGCCGCCGAGAGCATTCGACAGACGGTCTACGAACTCCGGGACTACGCGCGCGAGCGGCCCGAAGACGAGGTCCGCCCCGTAAACCTCAACCAAGTGGTACGGTCGGCAGCCACCCTGCTCGCGGACATGCTGAAGAAGACGACGCGCCAGTTCGAAGCGATCTACATGGAAGCCCTGCCCGAGGTGATGGGTGACTACGTGCGGCTTGAACAGGTGGTGGTCAACCTCATGCACAATGCGTGTCAGGCGTTGACCGATCCCGACCAAGCCGTGCGCATTGCGACCAGCTACGACGAGGCCTCACGGCGTGTGGTGGTCCGCGTGGAGGACGAGGGCCAGGGCATAGCCGAATCCATGCTTCCTCACGTCGCACAACCCTTCATGACAACGCGCCGGGATGGTGGGAGCGTGGGCCTCGGTCTCTCGGTTTCGATGCGCATCGTGAAGCAGCACGGCGGCGACATGCAGTTCGACTCCTATCCCGGCGAAGGGACCGTTGTCCATGTAACCCTACCCGTAGCGGAAGCCTCCGGCGAGACCGGGAGTGGGGGAGGAGTCGACCCGGAGTAGCCGAGCCTTGGCGTTGTGGAACGCGGAATGGCAGCGGACCACACTCGGGAAGCCGTGAGATCTTCAAGTTCACCGTATCCACCCAACCTATCGTTGACGTCGGACCGGTAGCCGTGAAACCAATCGTGGATGGCGTTCCGTGATATGGCCGCACCGGAAGGTGAGCGTTGGCCCAAGGCCTGACTCGTCGGGAGGCGGGTATCCCTCCAAAAAGAAGACGCCGCCACCCCGAAGGATGGCGGCGTCAAAGGCTACCGGGAAGGCAACCAGCGAAACCGTCTGGCTGCAGTTACTCTTGGGGAAGGAGTGACTTGAGGTAGACTTGAGTGGCCTCACAAGCCGCCTCCCCGGCAAAAAAAACGATTCAACTATCCTTGCGTCTGTTCGTCAACGCGCACCCGCACATGAAGATCGCGGGCAACGCGGGTACCGGACGCCGTATCCGGCACCAAACGGACCAGCAACACATGCACATCGTCCCTAGGGGCGTCACGGAACGCGAGTTCGTGGGAGGATACGTCGGCGATCCCGAATACCCTTCCGGGCACGTGGCCCCTCAAGAGTGCCTTCATCTGACTATCCATGACGTAGACGTCATATCCGCAATACCCTCCGAGCCCCTCGGCGGGCACCCATTCGAGGCATAGGGAACTCACTTCGCAACCCGCGGGAATCGGCATCACGTAGGAGTCCATTCCACGGGCCGTGGGGCGGCGGCTTGCGAACACAAGACGTTTGCACAGGGCGTCGGCCTCGGGGTCGTGCGGCGTCTGTCTGACCCACGCCATCAGCGCGTCGGCATTGACAGGCACCGGCTCGCACAATGGAAGGGAGCTGGACATCGCGATCCCTTGCCCACCAACCACGACCGCGAACCGCGCTCCCTGCTCGACGGTCACTTCGCCCTCGCCGACTGTCACCTCAGTGCCATCGGCATCTACCGCCACGGATAGGACCGTACCAAATACAGTGACATCGCCCGTGGGCGTGCTCACCCTGAAACGCCGTCCGTCACTGCCGACATCCAGCCACACCGCGCCTTGCTCAACGTAGACACGCCGTTCGTCCGCCACGTGGATCGTGGAGGAAGGGGCCAGTCTCATGAGCGACGCGCCGGCCAGACGCACCGTGGCGGACGAGTCGGCGTCCGTCTTGAGTTCCGTACCCGGCTCGACGAAACTCCGGGGTCCGATGGCCCGATGCTTCTCGCTCTCCTGCCGAACCCGGCTCAACGCGTCTCCCTGCACTACGACCCCAATCGCCGTCTCCGACGACCTGGGCTCAGGCCAGTTCAGGAGGAGTACCGCTGCGAATACCAGGGAGAAAACCAGTACGCTCGCCAACACCCATCTGGACACATGGCGGGCGTCCGGCCGCTGGTGCTTGGTCCGCTGGTTCAGCCCGGTCAGTTCCTGCTGAGACGGTTGCATCTCCGGCAAATGGGACAACACGCTCTGACGGAACGACCGATCGAGGCGCTCGGCCGAGAAGGTTTCGAAGAGGAAGGCGGACACACGCTTCTGCCTGCGCAGGCGCGACGCACAACGGGCGCAGTCAGCCATGTGCTGCTCCAGAATCACGCGTTCGGAATCACTGAGCCTTCCGTCCACGTAGGTCTGGATCATGCCGTCTATTCGTGTGCATGACGCCACTGTTTCGCTCCACTTTCCTTCCGTTTCTTAACCAACCCCGCAAGCACATGCCGCAACTGTCTGCCGGCCCGCTGGAGAACCCCTCGAATCTCATCGCGCGACTCGCCGGTGAAGGCACCGATTTCCTCATAGCTCAACTCTTGCACGTACCTGAGCACTACCGGGAGCCGGTATCGTTCCGGCAACGACTCGATGGCCTTTTGCACGAGTTCGTAGCGCTCTTGCCGCTCCAACGCGCCCCGAGGGGTGGCGCGGGCGTCCTCAATGGACACCGTCCGTTTGTGCGGCAGCGGCGTCTCGTTCTGGATTCGCTCCCCATGCTTCCGAAGCCAGTTCGCCGAGGTTCGACATGTGACTTCTCGAAGCCAAGGCGCGAACCTGGCCGGGTCCTTCAGTCTGGGGAGTGCCCGGTACGCAGCGAAGAACGCGTCCTGTGCGATATCCTCTGCCGCGCCGTACCGTCCCGCGTAGTAGTACGCAGTCGCGTAGACCGCGCCTTGATATACATCGACGAGATCGCCATACGCGTCCGTATCGCCTTCCAGGCAACGCAGCACGAGTTGCGCGTCTCTTGTAGAGGCATCGTCAGGGGACATTCTATGGTATCCGGTTACGCATATCGGGCACATCCGCGTCTATAGTGGCCCAGTAGGCCGCACTGGGCACGATCTGTTCCAGTTTGGAACGGACGCCTCCGGGGGGGGGTTCAGCACACGATGTCGCTGTGTGCCGGATCGCCACCCAATCGGATGATGGCGTCTCGATCATGTCCGGCCGAAAGGAGGGGGTCGACCACGTCCAGCGCGAGGTCCGGCACGTAGTAGTCGAGGATCGCGCCCTCTCCTTCAATCGAGAACTGCTCGCAGTCGCCCACCACAAGAACCGCCTGCCCTGGTTCTAGAACACGCCGGCACTCCGCCACACACACCGTCGGCTCGCCTGCAGCAGCCAGCAGAATGTGGAAGGAATCGCCGCGGGTAGAACGGGAGTAGGTCCCATTCAGTTTGATTCGCTCTGCCGAGAAGTACCGGCACGCAGCCAGGACGTCGACCTCAGTCGACCCAGCGGAGTACGTGAGGGGATTCGCTGTGCCGCCGTGAGGCGACCCGAAATGAATCGCCTCGACGGACTTCTCCACATGCAGTTCGCGGGAAGTTCCGTCGGCTTGGACCCGGCCCCAATCGTAGATCCGGTATGTGAGATCGCTGTTCTGTTGAATTTCGGCGAGGATAATGCCGCCACCGATGGCGTGAACCGTCCCCGCAGATACAAATGCCGACGTGTCCTCGCCGACTTCGAACCGGGTCATCAGGTCTTCCACCGACCCGTCCTGCACCGCGGCCGCGAAACGGTCCCTGCTCGCCGAAGGGTCGAGTCCGCAGATGAGTTCGCTGCCCGGGTCGGCGTGCAGCACATGCCACATCTCGGTCTTGCCCACGTCGGGCTCGCCCAACCGTTTGGCGCACTCGTCGTCCGGATGCACCTGGACGGATAGATGGTCACGCGAATCCAGAATCTTCAGGAGTAGAGGAAACCGTCCATGAATGGTGAGTTCCGCGCGCTTCCCCAGAATCGCGGCGGCATCCTGCTGGAGCAGTCCATGGAGCGTTTCGCCGGCGAGCGGTCCTTCGTCCACGACGCTCTCATCGCCGGGATGGTCCGAGACGAGCCATGCCTCACCAACGGGCACACCTTCCGGCGCGTCCTTCCCGTAGACCGTCCGCAAGCGGTCCCCGCCCCAAATCCGCTCGTAATAGCGCTCCTCGAAATGCAGCAGTCCGACACCTTTCATCCCCGCCATAGCCTTACTCCTCAGTGGTTTGCGTCGGTGAGTTGGTACCGCAGCACCCCCTGGTCGAGGTGGGCAACCGCCATTCCCTCCTCTTCCAGAATCTCAAGATGTCCAATCGCCACGCTCAATCCAAGATACACCAGTTCGTGCGCCAAGTCCGGGTACAATCCCCGGCACACCTCATAGGGCGTAGCCATCCCGTCCACAAGCAGTGTCCGAACCCGCTCACTACGTCGGTCCTGTTGCGCGAGCAGGCGGTCGACAACACCCTTCGCGTCACGGATGGGGTCGCCATGTCCAGGATAGCAGATGTCCAGATTCAGCGCTCGTGTGCGCCGCAATGAGGCGCGGTATTCGGGTAGGCTCTTGGGCCTCGGGCCGCCGTCTCGGGGACGTCGCAGCAGGGGATTGGGATTGATGGCTTCGAGAATGTGGTCGCCACTGAACGCCACGCGCGAGGTCTCGTCCACGAAGAGCGTGTCCGACGGCGAATGTCCCGGCACGTGGTACACGGAAAACCCTTCCACGATGTCGCCGTCGTGCACAGGATGTGTGAAATCGAGATTCGACCCGTAGGTACGGAAGTTCTTGCTCTCGCCGACTACGATCTCGACCACATCGGTCGGCGCTCCGAACTCCGTCAGGGTCTCGGTGAGAAACCGCTCCTGGGCGGTGCCTTCTTCGTCGAGGTGGCCGTACTGCCTGGCCACGAGTGGGTGGGCATACACGTCGGCGCCGGATTCCTCGTGGAGCTTCGCGAGGAGGCCCATGTGGTCGATGTGGCCATGGGTGAGAAGGATGACGCCGATATCCGACACCGCCACGCCTTCACGGGCCAACGCCTGGTCGAGGGCTTCACGGGCTTCGGGCGTCTTCACACCGGTATCGACGAGCATGGGGGGATCCCGCTTGACCAGGAACACGTTTACGTCGCCCACGGGAAACGGGGTCGGCAGAGCGATAGGCACCACGTCCGACTCTTGGATGGGACTATGGCACCGTGACGTACTCATCGCCTGTTGATGGCCGCTACGTAGCCGTCGAAGTTGCGCTTCATCTCGGCCACTGTGTCACCGCCAAACTTGTCTATGAAGGCCTCGGCCAACGTCACCGCCAGCACGCTCTCGACGATGATGGCCAATGCAGGCACGGCGCAGGTATCGCTGCGCTCAAGTACGGCCTTCGCGGGATCCTTCGTGTCCAGATTGACGCTGCGCAGGGGGCGCATGAGCGTTGAAATGGGCTTCTTCGCGACGCGCACCACCAGTTCTTCGCCGGTTGACATCCCGCCCTCGGTTCCACCAAGGTTGTTCGTCAACCGTCGGTAGCGGCCACCCGCGCGCACGGCGTCCTCACGCGTGATCTCGTCGTGGAAGCGGCTGCCGGGCCGGTCCATGCCGCGGAATCCAATGCCCATCTCCACGCCCTTGATAGCCTGAATGCTCATCATGGCCTGGGTTACCTTAGCGTCCAGTTTGAGATCCCACTGGGTGTGCGATCCCAGGCCGAGAGGCAGACCCCACGCGCGACACTCCACCACCCCGCCCAGTGAATCCTTGGCTCGCTTGGCCGTTCGAATGGCTTCCACCATGGCCTTCCCGGCTTCTTCGTCGCAGCATCGGACATCCGACTTCATGGTCAGTTCGCGAATCGCGTCGGAAGGAACGTCGCCCGTCTCGGCGGTTGCATCGCCGATCTGGATGACGTGTGCGGCCAGGTCCACCCCGAATTCGGCCAACAGCTTCCGGCATAGGGCACCGCCCGCGACCCGCGCGGCCGTCTCCCGCGCCGAAGCCCGTTCCAGAATGTTGCGGCAATCGTCCGTGTCGTACTTCAACGCACCGACCAAATCGGCATGACCCGGCCGGGGCTCGACGATCTTGGTGGCCCGTTCGCCTGTGGACGGCTTCCACGGGTCCATCGCCTCTTCCCAGTTCTTGAAGTCGCGGTTCCATACGGCCAGAACGACCGGACTGCCCAACGTGACGCCGCCGCGAAGGCCCGACAACACGTCCACCTGATCCTTCTCGATTCGCTGGCGTCCGCCCCGGCCGTAGCCCTTCTGGCGTTCGGCCAACCAGAAGTCGATGTCTTCCGGTTGGACCTGCAATCCGGCGGGAAACCCGTCCATGAACCAGAAACACCCACGACCGTGGGATTCGCCTGCGGTATACCAACGAAGCACTGGACCCATACTCCTCGTGTTGGTGCTGGGCAGAGAAACCGCGCAAGACCGTTGCACGAGTTAAGGTCCGGCGCGAGGGGCAGACTGGACTACAGTCCCCCTTGCCCTAAGATAAACGCGTTGTACAGCTCGATTATGTCGGAGCCGAAGAAGAGCACCACGACGCCGCCCAGCGCGAGGTAGGGGCCGAAGGGGAGGTAGTGGTCTTTCTCGCCTTTGCCGCGGGCATGTTGGATGCCCACCACGGCGATGCCGATGAAACTTCCGATGAACGACGCCACCACGATGATGAGGATCACGCCCTTCCACCCCAGGAACGCCCCCAGCATGGCCAGAAGCTTCACGTCTCCAAACCCCATGCCGCGCTTCTTCAGAATGAGCAGCGTCAGTTTGTCCAGCAGGTACAGGCTTCCGCCGCCCACCACCACGCCGATCACGCTGTCGAACACGTCGTTATACATATACTCCAGGCGGAACCCGCTGTTCGGGAAGATCATGGCGACCACCGAGCACGCGATTCCGATGGGGATGCCCGGAAGCGTCACCTCGTCGGGGATGGTCCAGTCGGTCAGGTCAACAAACGTGACCAGCACAAGTGACGCCACCAAAAGGAGATACACGGGCGTTGCCGCCACGAGGCCAAACCGCAGATAGACGAGGAGGAACAGCGTAGCCGTGATGGCCTCCACAAGAGGGTATTGCCAACTGATGGGCGTCCGGCATTGGCGGCACCGGGCGTTCAGGATCAACCAACTGACCATGGGGATGTTGTCGTACCAGACGATCATATTGCCGCAATTCGGGCACTTGGACCGCGGATGGATGACCGATTCCCCCTTTGGAATGCGGTAGACGCAGACATTGAGGAAGCTGCCAATCATTCCGCCCAGAATGAAGGCAACCACAGCCAGAAACGTATTCAGAACTTCGTAATCCATTATTCCCCGCTCACCATGACGTGAGATAGTAGCACGGACGGCGCGCCGCACGCACCAAAAAACCGCAGATCGCTACCCACTTCACCAATATTGGTCATCAAATCTTTCACATTGCCCGCAATCGTCACCCCGCGCACCGGGCGCGCAAGCTCGCCGCCTTCCACCGCCAAGCCCGACGCGCCGAAGCTGAAATCCCCCGAGATGGGGTCGGCCGTATGAACGCCCATGGCCTCCGTCACGAACAAGCCGTCTCCAGCAGCCTTGATGAGATCCTCCTGAGCCATCTCACCAGGGAGAAGATAGAGATTCGTGGCCGACACCTCCGGGGTGCTTCGGAAACCGCCGCGCCCTGCATTGGCCGTGCTGCCTTCACCCATCTTGTCTGCCGTGTAGGCGTTGTGAAGGAACTGCTTCAAGACCCCACCTTCGATGCTGCGCGTGGTCTGGGCCGACGCGCCTTCGCCATCGAAGGGGGCACGGTTCATGCCGCCCGCATAGTCGTTCTGGTCGATGAGCGTGATGCAGTCCGCGGCGACGGAATCGCCAATGTGTTCCGCATAGAAGCTCTTGCCCTTCAGCACATTGTTTGCCATCAGGGCCGACGCCAACACGCCGAGGATGTCCACGGTCACCGCGTTGTCGAGCACCACGGGCATGGATCCTGTGGCGCACGGTTTGCCGCCGAGCCTGCGCGTGGCGTCGAGGGCACACGATTCGGCCAGCCAGTCAAGCCGAAGACCGTCGAAGGTCCGCGCAAAATCGAATTCCCAACCCATCTCGGGATCCACACCATCCGCCGCGGCCCGGGCCAACGCCGACGCCGTGCAATAGGCGTTGCGCAAGCGGCGTTGCAGGCCGCGCGAGTTCGCAATGGTGAAGTCGTAGAGCGAATCCTGGTACTTGGCGAATCGGACCTGCTCGATGCGCGAATCGGCTTCCTTCACGCGCTGCTCAAGCTCTTTGGCGAAGGCCACCTTGTCAGGCACCGGAATTTGGGCGAAATCCTGCTCCGTCCAGTCGTCGTCGGATTGGTCCGCCAGTTCCAGTAGAACGTTATGAGGATCGGGTTCGTTGACCTGCGCGTTGTCCCACGCCTGGGAGACCAGGGCCGATGCGCCGCCCGCGAGGTCCGTTGCATAGGCGAATCCCATGCGCCGGTCCGAGGTCAGAAGCCGAACCCCGGCTCCGATGGACTCGGAGACGGCAAGGGTCTCGACCTCACCGTCGGCAACTTCTACCTCCAGGTCGACCGAGGTGGTGAAGACGATTTCGGCATCGGCCGCGCCCAGTTGCGCGGCTTCGTCGAGGGTCTCGCGTACCAGTTGCTCGTCCAAACCTATCCCTCGCGTTTCACGCTCTTGGCGGCGTCGGCGAGCGTCTTCGCAAACGCGCCCACCGTGGCGGGCATGTCGGCAGACCCGCCGAGCTCACCGATCATCCGCACGATCGCGCTCCCCACCACCACACCGTCCGCGTAACCGCCCACCTCGGCGGCCTGCTCGGGCGTCGAGATGCCGAAACCAACCGCGACGGGTTTGTCGGTGCAGGACTTGATGCGGTCCACCATGCCTTGCACGCTCAGGGCCATGGCCTCGCGAACGCCGGTGACTCCGGTCCGCGACACGTAGTACACGAACCCCGTCGATTCGCCCGCGATGAGCTGCATCCGTTCCGGCGTGCTCGTGGGCGCGATGAGGCATACCGTTGCAAGGTCATGGGCGTCCATGGCCTGCTTATACTCGGGGTCCTCGCCCGGAGGCAGGTCCACGCACAGGACGCCATCCACGCCGGCCTTCGCGCAGTCGGCCGCGAACGTTTCCGCGCCATACGCAAGAACGGGGTTGTAGTACGTGAAGAGAATGATCGGAATCTGCGTCGACTTCCGGAGTTCCGCCACAAGATTCACCACATCATGGAGCGATACGTTGTGTTTCAGTGCGCGGAGCGCCGCTTCCTGATTCACGATGCCGTCCGCGATGGGATCCGAGAAGGGGATACCGAACTCGATAACGTCCGCGCCCGCCTTCTCGAGTTCCAGCACCACCTGGGCGGTGGTCTCGAGCGTGGGATCGCCGGCCGTGATGTAAGGGATGAACGCAGCCTCGCCGCGTTCGGACAATTCCTGGAAACGTTGGTCTATGCGATTCACGGCTGGTCCTCCTCGTTGGGCAGAAGGAACCGCGCCGCCTGCTGCACGTCCTTGTCACCGCGCCCGGACATATTCACGATTACGATTTGATCTTTCGGAAGCGTCGGCACAATCTTCGCCGCGTATGCCAGCGCGTGGGCACTCTCCAGTGCGGGGATGATGCCTTCCAGCTTGCTGGTGAGTTGAAACGCATCCAGGGCTTCCTGGTCGGTCGCGTAGGCGTACTCAACGCGGTTCACGCTGTGGAAGAACGCATGCTCCGGTCCCACGCTGGCGTAGTCCAACCCGGCCGACACGCTGTGCGTGCCCATGATCTGGCCGTCTTCGTCCTGCAGCACGTAGCTCATGGCGCCGTGGAGCATCCCGATGACGCCCCCCGCAAACCGGGCCGCGTGCTTGCCGGTTTCGGGACCATACCCGCCGGCCTCGACACCCACCATACGCACGCCTTCCTCTTGGATGAACTCGAAGAAGAGGCCGATGGCGTTGCTTCCGCCGCCGACACACGCGATGAGCAGGTCCGCCAGACGCCCCTCGTGATCCATAATCTGACTGCGTGCTTCACGGCCGATGACGCTCTGGAAATCGCGGCAGATGACCGGGTACGGATGAGGTCCTTCCACGGTACCCAGCACGTAGTGGGTGTTCTCGACGTTCGTCACCCAGTCGCGCATGGCTTCGTTGATGGCGTCTTTGAGGGTACACGTTCCCGAGCTGACCGGGATGACTTCGCTGCCCAGCAAGCGCATACGGAATACGTTCAGTGCCTGCCGTTCCATGTCCTCGGTGCCCATGTACACTTCGCAATCGAGGCCCAAGAGCGCCGCCGCTGTTGCGGTCGCCACGCCATGCTGGCCCGCGCCCGTCTCGGCGATGATGCGTTTCTTGCCCATCCGTTTGGCCAGAAGCACCTGCCCCAGGGCATTGTTGATCTTGTGGGCGCCCGTGTGGGCCAGGTCCTCGCGCTTAAAGTACACCTTGGCACCGCCGCAATGCTCCGTGAAGCGTTCCGCGAAGTACAACGGCGTCGGCCGGCCAACATAGTCGGCCTGGCACTTCAGCAGAGTCGCCTGGAACTCGGGATCGTTCTTGGCGTCAATGTAGGCCGCCTCCAGCTCCTGGAGGGGATGCATCAAGGTCTCCGGCACATATTTCCCGCCGAAGGGTCCGTACCGTCCCCGGTCGTCAGGATACGGGTAGGGCCCGCTTGGCATTGAAGATGAAGCGTCTGATGGTGTCATGGTCCTTCTTTCCCGGCGCGCTTTCCACGCCTCCCGCTGTATCCACGGCATACGGCCGCACCTGCGCCACCGCATCGCCTACGTTCTCGGGCGTCAACCCGCCCGCAAGCATCAAGGGCCGTCCCAGGTTCACGGCCTTCTCGGCGACTGCCCAATCAAAGGTCTTTCCTGTGCCGCCGGCGCTACCCGGCACATACGCGTCCAGGAGGTAGGCACCCACATCGTAGGCCAGCATCGACGCGGGGTCGAAGTCCGGCCCCACACGGAACGCCTTGATCGCCCGTCGTCCGAATTGGTTGGCGACTTCCGCCGGTTCCTCGCCGTGGAGCTGTACATAGTCGAGGAACTCAAGGTATTCGGCCAATCGTTCCGGCGGCTCGTTTACACACACCGCCACCGTGCTCACGAAAGGCGGCAGCGTCTCAATAATCGCACGCGCGTTATCGGGGCTGATGTACCGATTTCGGCGCTTGGCTTCTTCCACGAAGTTGAATCCGAGCATGTCGGCGCCAGCATGACAGCACACATGCGCCACCTCGTCGGAGGTGATGCCGCATATCTTGACCTTGGTCACGCGCCCGGTATCCTTCCTGTGCTTACTCGGTACTCTCGCCGAGAAGCGTTTGAATTTTGGCCCCGATGTCGTCGCTCGTCAACAACGCCTCGCCAACAAGGATCGCGTCCACGCCGCCGTCTTCAAGCATGCGCACATGTTCGCGCGTGTGAATCCCGCTCTCGCTCACCAGGACATGTCCTCCTGGTACGAGTTTCTTCAACTCAAGCGTGGTGGCGACGTCGACCTTGAACGTGGAGAGGTCGCGATTGTTGATCCCGATGATATGCGCACCCGCCTTGATGGCCCGTTCGATCTCGACGGCATCGTGCGTTTCCACCAAGGCCGCCATCCCGAGCTTCCGGATGAGGGCAAGGTAATCCCGAACCTGCTCATCCGACAAGACTCGCATGATCAACAGCACGGCATCCGCTTGGGCGGCCCGGGCCTCGTAGATCTGGTACTCGTCGATGATGAATTCTTTGCGAAGACAGGGAATTCCCACGTCCTGCTTCACGGCCACGAAGTCCGCGAGGGACCCTTGGAAGAAGCGTTCGTCGGTGAGAATCGATATGGCCCGTGCGCCAGCCTGCTCGTACAGGGCCGCGAGATCGACCGGGTCCAGGTTCTCGATGAATACGCCTTTCGTGGGCGATGCACGTTTCACCTCGGCGATCAGACTGATGCCGGGCATCCGCATGGCTTCGCGGAAATCGAGCGCGGGCCGCACTGCCTCGACCCGTTCCATCACATCTTCAATGGGAACTACCCCCTTGCGGGCGGCTACTTCTTCCCGTTTGTGGGCACAAATGTCGTCCAGAATCATGCAGGTTTCCGTCCGCGTCCGAACGCGGCGCCTTTCTATCGCACGCTGACTCCGTCAGCTCTGTTGCGTAAGCCGCGCCAAGGCATCGAGCTTGGCCTTGGCATTTCCCGAATCGATCGAAGCCGCTGCCTGCTCGAGGGCGGCTTTCCAGTCCGAAGAGTCTCCCGCGGCCAAAATGCCGGCCGCGGCGTTAAGCAACACGACGTCGCGCCGGGGGCCGCTGTCGCCATCCAGCACGCTCCGAAGAATCGACGCATTCTCTTCCGCTTCGCCCCCGGCCAGTGTCGCCGCATCCGCCGGCGTCAATCCCAATTCCTCCGGGGAAATCTCGTAAGTGCGCACCGAACCGTTCATGGTTTCGGCCACAATTGAGGGACCCGTCAACGTCAACTCATCCAGCCCGTCGCCGCCTGCCACCACGTAGGCATGACGTGTGCCCAGCTTCGCCAGCACACCCGCAATAGGCTCCGTAAGGGAGGCATCGAATATGCCCATCACCTGACCGCATGCGCCTGCCGGGTTGGTCAGCGGGCCGAGGATATTGAATACAGTCCGCGTTCCCAGTTCTTTGCGCACGCCCGCCACATGCTTCATCGCACCGTGCAGCGCGCGCGCAAAGAGGAACCCAATCCCGATCTCGTCGATACACCGTCCTACAAGCTCCGGACCGACGTCGATGTTGACGCCCAGGGCTTCCAACACATCCGCGCTGCCGCACTTGCTGGAGGCGCTACGGTTGCCGTGTTTTGCCACGGCAACGTCCGCGCCCGCCACGACAAAGGCTGCCGCGGTCGAAATGTTGAACGTGCCCGAGTGGTCGCCGCCGGTGCCGCACGTGTCCACGAGTGGACTACGGTTCGTCTCGATTCGGGTCGCCATGCTGCGCATGGTTTCAGCGAATCCGGCTATCTCGTCAACCGTTTCACCCTTTACGCGAAGCGCCGCCAGCAGGGCGCCCATCTGGGCCTGGGTGGCCTCGCCACGCATCAAATCCTGCATCGCCCCGGCTGCCTGTTCGCGGGTCAGGTCGTTGCCCCCGACCAGAGCCCCAATTGCCTCCGTAATCATGAGTTCGCTCCCCATTGTAGATGTGATCGCTCCCTCCACGATGAAGGCGGCACTGTATCAATCGCAGCGTCCGCAAGTCAACGGACCACGCGTCACGGACGACGTGTCAGGAAACGCCTCAGGCGAGCACGATCGCCGCCATGCTGAGCATGAGAAAGAACCCGCACATGTCGGCCAGCGTGGTCACGGCGAGAGGCGCAGCCAGCGCGGGATCGGCGTGAACACGGCGCAGCACCAGAGGGATCAGACCGCCCAGGCTCAGGGCGACCACGCTGTTGATGGCAAGCGCGCTGCCCACGACCAGCGAGAACATGGGATTCTGCAGCCACACATACGACACGACCGCGATCAACCCCCCGATGGCAAGACCGTTGAGCACCCCAACCTGGGCTTCCTTTATGAACACCCGGACATAATCCTCGGGTTTGATCAACCCCAGCGACATCTCGCGAATACTCACGGCGACGGCCTGGTTGCCGGAACAACCGCTCATGTTGCCAATCACCGGAATGAAGAAGGCCAACTCGATGAAGGCATCCATCGTCTCGCGGTAGAACATGATGATGCTGGCTGCGCACAGGCTCAATCCGAGGTTCAACACCAGCCACATCAATCGCCGGAAGGCGCGCGAGGTCACGGGCATGCTGCGCAACTCTTCGCCGCTGATAATACCGCCGAACCGCATGAGGGCCTCTTCGGCACGCTCGCCCTGGGCCTCTTCCACGTCGGATCGCCGGACCACGCCCACAAGGGTCCCTTGCTCGTTCGTGACGGGCAATCCCACAAACGTGTACCGTTCGAAGACGTGGTCGAGTTCGTCCAGCTCCGTGCTTGCCAAGGCGTACAGCGGATTGGGAATCATGATCTTCGGCAAGGGTAGGTCGCCGGGGGACAGGACGAGGTCACGCAGCCGGACGACGCCTACCAGACGCTCTTCTTCAGACAAGACGTAGACGTACTGCACGCCGTAGTCGGAATACATCTCCGCGTTCTTACGCAGGTCCTGGAGCACGTCGCGCACGGTCATGCTCATCGGGTAGGCCACGAATTCCGTGACCATCAGGCCGCCTGCCGTGTCGGGCGGGTAGGTCAGGAGCGTGCGTGCGTCCTCGGCCTCTTCGGGGTCCATCTCCCGCAGAATGGCCTCGACCTCATCCGAGTCGAGTTCGCCGAGCACGTCGGCCCGCTCGTCGCTCTCCATCTCGTCCACGATCGCGGCGGCTTGAGGCGGAGCAAGTTCTTCAAGGAGATCGGCGCCCTGGGCGTCGGAAAGCTCCTCGAGGAGGTCGGCGGCGTCTTCGGGGTTGAGCAGGGTGAGCACGGCCGTTCGCGACGGGTCGTCGAGGCGGGAGAGGGCGCGTGCCAACTCGGCCGGGGATATGGTGTCGAGAAAGGTGTCGAGGTCCGCCGGACTACCGCCGGACTCCACGATAGCCGTGATCTCTTCCCAGGATTCCCTGCGGCTTTCGTCGGACATTTTCGTTTCTCCCCTAACCACGGCGGACCAAGCATCAAACGACCTAGAGTGTATCAAAATCCGGCCCGGCCGTTCGAGGGTCATGTCGGTTCTGTCGGTCCCCTCGGTACAGTGTGATTCGCCGCACATGCACCCAGCATTCTGGTTGACAAAGAACCCCGATAAGGAATAAACCTACTGCCTCGGCGTGTCGATGCTTTCGGAGGCCCGGAAGCGGAGGGGCGCCCCATGTTGTGTATACTGGACCAGTCGACGCTACGTCGATTGAGAATAGGTGCGGTGCGTAAGCGACCTGGGAGTCAAGTGTCATGAGCCTCAATCTCGCCCACTTCATCGAGATCTCCGCCGAATCCAGGCCGGACAAGATCGCCGTCAAACTGGACGACTACGAACTCAGCTACGCCGAGGTCAACGCCTTCGCGAAGCGGATCGCGAACGTGTTGGCGGATCTCGGGGTCGAGAAGGGCGACAAGGTCGCCATGATGATTCCCAACACCCCGCACTTCCCCGTCCTGTACTACGCCATCCTCAACGTCGGCGCGACGGTAGTGCCAGTTAATGTCTTACTGAAGGCGCACGAAATTCAATACTGCCTGGAGGATTCGGATGCCAAGGTGTTCTTTGCCTGGCGCCTGTTCTATGAGGATGCGCGGCACGCCTTCGAAGAAACAGACACGTGCCACCGTCTTATTGTGGTGACCACGCCCGATGACCACGAGCAGCCCCCCGTGGGCGAACTCCTCATGCCCCTCGTCATGGATGCGTCCCACGAGTTCGAGATGGTGGAGACCATGCCCGACGATACGGCCGTCATTCTCTACACATCGGGAACGACGGGGCATCCAAAAGGCGCCGAACTTACGCACTTCAACATGTTCTTCAACGCCTACTACGTTCAGCAGAACGTGATTCGCGTGGGCGATAGCGACGTGGTCCTGGGCGTACTGCCGCTGTTCCACTCCTTCGGGCAGACGTGCATCATGAACGCTTCGCTGATGACGGGCGCAACCGTCACACTGGTGCCGGCGTTCCACACCGACAAGGTCATGGAGGTGCTGCAACGCGACAAAGTGACGGTGATCGCCATGGTGCCGACCATGTATTTCTTCCTGCTCAACATGGAAGACAGCGACCAGTACGATCTTTCGAGGATTCGTATGGCCGTGTCTGGCGGCGCCGCCCTCCCTGTGGAGATACTGAAGGAATTTGAAGACCGCTACGGCGTGCGCATCCTGGAAGGCTACGGCCTGTCGGAGACCAGCCCCGTCGCATCGTTCAACATCACCGACCGACCCAGCAAGCCCGGGTCCATCGGCCTGCCCATCTGGGGCTGCGAGATGAAGATTATGCGCGAAGACGGTTCCTTCGCCCAGATCGGCGAAGTGGGGGAGATCGTCGTTCGTGGACACAACGTCATGAAGGCGTACTACAAGAAGCCCGTGGCCACGGAAGAGTCCATCGTCAACGGATGGTTCCACACCGGCGACATGGCCCACGTCGATGATGAGGGCTACTTCTTCATTGTCGACCGCAAGAAGGACATCATCATCCGCGGTGGTATGAACATCTACCCCCGCGAAATCGAAGAAATGCTCTACAGCCATCCCGCCGTGCTCGAAGCCGCGGTGGTGGGCATGCCAGACCGTGCCCGCGGCGAAGAAGTGAAGGCCTACGTATCCCTCCGCGAAGGCCAGACCGCCGAACCCGAAGCGCTCATCGAATACTGCAGCGAGCGCTTGGCCCGCTATAAAGTCCCAAAGGAACTCGAGATCCTGCCGTCCCTGCCCAAAGGCCCTACCGGCAAGATTCTCAAGCGGGAGTTGCGCGACCGGCTGACGGCGGAAATGGGATAGCACCCAGCCCGCCCATCGCGTTCTCCTGGCTTCTCCGCCCCTTCTGCCGCCGTGCCTTTGCCCTAGCGCACGCGTGGACTTGTGATGTACTATCTCGACCATGATGATGCCCGGTAGCACGACGTGGACGTACAGCTACGACGGGTACGGGGTGTCGGTATAGATCCTGCGTTCGGTTTGGAGTGCGTCATCACGATGACGCTTTGGCTTCGGTGCATCACGATGCACCGGTCCGGACCGAATTGAGAGGCCCATCGCGTGATAGAGCCCCCATCGTGATGGGGGCGGGAAAAGCGTCATCGTGATGACGCACTCCAAAAAGGACGGACGGCGGGTCGTTGGTGGACCAGTACACGTACACCTACGATGCGGGCGACAACATGGTGAGCAAAGCCGTGTATGACGCGGGCACGAGCACGACGGACACGACCACGTACACGTGCAACGACGCCAACGAGATGACGGCCTTGGTCAACGGCGGCACGACGGTCAGCTACGGCTACGACCCCATCGGCCGCGTCACGTCCAAGTCCGACGGCACGTACACCGCCACGTACGGGTACGGGCCGGCGGGCATGTTGTCCACGGTCACGTCCGACTTCCCCGACGAGGGCAACGTGAGCTACACCACCGGCGCGAACGGCCGCCGCCGCCAACGCACGGATAGTTCGGGCACGACCCAGTACAAGTGGCACGGGTGGAGCGTCCTGCACGAGGAAGATGGTAGCGGCACGCTGCAACGCACGTATGTGGGACACACCTTGGCCCACGTCGACGGCACCAACCCGGCCCTCGGCGCGTACAAGTACTACTATCACGATCATCTAGGGTCCACACGCCGGTTGCGCGCCCAGGACAAGACCTCCATTGCCAAGTACGAGTACACGCCGTATGGCGAGATCTACGCATCGTCCGGCACCACTTCCGCGACCACGCACACCTATGCTATGCTCGCTTGGGACGACGCGGCACAGATGTATTTCGCGCCGTTCAGGTACTACATGCCCGAGGCGGGAAGATGGGTTGAGAGGGATCCGCTGGGTATGGTGGATGGGCCGAACACCTACTTCTACTCCGGCGATGCACCGACGATCTTCACAGACCCGATGGGGCTCGACATTGTACGTTGTCCGTCCTTCTCCTCGTTGATGGACGATTTCGGGAGTTTCCTCGGTGATTACTTTGCTGCGGCGCCTGGGGTCTACGCCGATGCCGCAGTTCATACGGGAGAGACCGCCCTCGTGGTTGCGACAGACCCATATGTGTTGGCTACGGCGTCAGTTGCGTTTGGCATAGCTTCCGTAGGCGCTTCGACACCAGCGCAGGCTGTCGGGTATGGAGTTCTCGGCGCCACAGCTGACTTCACGGCGGCGTACACGCAACGTGATCCGAGTCAGGCCGCCCCGACTATGATTGGACTTTCTACGGCGGCCACAACGGGCAAATGCGCCGCTGGCGGCAAAGTGAGCCTAGGATTGTCCGTGTTGAACTGGTTCAGGAGTCTTTTCGGTGAGTGACTTTCCTCC